>NZ_CAJCKE010000015.1:0-126712 GCF_903970925.1 Serratia sp. ME47
AGCCATCACCCCGAGCAATGGGGTGAAGATGCCGGAAACCACGTCGATAAAGCGGCTGAGCAGATTGTCTTTTTTACCGTCCGCATCGCTGCCGCTCGACGCGCTTTCGGCCAACCCGCCGACCCGGTTGACCGCGTCGAACACCTCGGCCACGTGGTTGCCCACCACCACCTGAAACTGGCCGCCGCTCTCCACCACCATGATGACGCCCGGGTTTTTCTTCAGCGCTGCCGCGTTGGCGCGGCGGTCGTCACGCAGCTTGAAACGCAGGCGGGTGGCGCAATGCACCAGGCTTTTCACATTGTCGCGGCCACCGACGCCGGCCAAAATCTCACTGGCTAATGTGTCATATTTCATACGGTTATCCTTAGACTTCGCGTTCTGCCGATCCCGCCTTTGCGCTGGCCTGGCGCAGGAGCGAAATTCGGCGCAAAAAAAAACCTAAACCTCGCGGCCTCTGCCCCATCGGGGAACAGAAACGCGAGGTTTAGGTTTTGCCTGCCGCAGCAGTAACAACCCTAAATCGGTTGAGTTATGACGTTAACACCGCAGATTTTAGCGGAGCAAGGCTTTGCGACGGCAAATTGCCGAACTGTGATCGCAAAGGCAAAACGGCCTCAATGCGCGAAATAATGCATGCCGCCCTCTACCGGAATCACTGCGCCGATGATATATCGCGCGAGCGATAGAGAGGGATGAGAGAGTATCGCCTGGCTTCACGCCAAAAAACATAAGATTAACTAACCTAATAATTCACTATCAAGCTAAAGCGAAACACGCATTTTCCAGCGGCCAATCGGCTTTTCTGGCAATATTCGCAGCCATTAAGGCAAATACATCGCCAAACCTCATCGAATATTGTTAGCATTCCACGATATTCACCCGCGCAAAAATCACCGTGCGCAATTGAATACGGCGAATAAACATCAGAATAACTAATTAAAACAACTAGACAAAAATCACACGGGGGATTATTACTGGTCAACGCTTAATCGAGAGTAGGGATGACAGTCACCATGGTGTTGCGTACTGATGTAGGACGGATTTTGATTACCGGCGCCGGCGGCCGAGTCGCCACCGCGTTTCGCCAGGCAGTGGGCGATCGCTATGCATTGCGGCTGGCGGAACGAGATCTCGCTCTGTTGCGCGATCGCCGGCCCGACGATGAGGTCATCAGCTTCAACATCGCCGATCTCGACGCCTGCCGTGAGGCCTGCGCCAATATCGACACCGTGTTGCACCTGGCCGCCGATCCGGCTCCCGACGCCGATTTTTGCGGTTCGCTGATGGACAACAACATTCTCGGCACCTTCAATATCTTCCGCGCGGCGAAAGACGCCGGCTGCCGCCGGGTGGTATTCGCCAGCAGCGCGCAGGCGGTGGAAGGCTACCCGCTCGATTATCAAATCCGCCCGGATGACGCGCCGAAGCCGAAAAATCTGTACGGCGCCAGCAAGGCGTTCGGCGAAGGCATCGCCGCCTATTTCGCCCATCAGGAGGGGCTTTCCGCCCTGTCGGTGCGCATCGCCAACTTCACCACTCTGTGCCGGGGCGAACAGCTTAGCGCCCGCGACATGAGCGCTTTTCTCAGCCATCGCGACGCCACCGATCTGCTGGATCGCTGCATTCGTGTCGAAGGGGTGCAATATGCGGTGGTGCACGGGGTTTCCAATAACCGCTATACGCGTTTGTCGCTGGAAGAGACCCGTCGCCTGCTCGGCTACACCCCGCAGGACGATGCGTTCAGCCTGCTCGGCTTTGAGTGAGCGCGGCGGGGAACCCCGCCGCACGTTATCGTTTAACCGTTGGCGTAGGCCACTTTTTCGGCCTGACGGTGGGTGAACAGCACCAGCAACAGCGCCAATCCGGCAATAATAGCCCCCATCACCGGCACGAAGCTGTATCCCAGCCCGGCGGAGACTACCGCGCCACCGGCGGCGGCGCCCAGCGCATTGCCCAGGTTAAAGGCGCCGATGTTGACCGAGGACGACAGGCCCGGCGCTTCGCTGGCGACACGCATCACGCGCATCTGCAGCGGCGGCACCACGGCAAAGGTCGCCGCCCCCCAAATCACCATGCTGACCGCGGCGCCGATTTCACTGCGCGCCAGGAACGGGATCACCAGCATAATGACCACCAGCAGCAACAAGAAACCCTTCAGCGTTGCGCTCTCGGAGCGGTCGGCGAATTTACCGCCCAGGTAGTTGCCGATGGAGAAACCGACGCCGATCAACACCAGCATGACCGTCACGAACAGCGGCGTCGCATCGGTGATGTGCTGCAACACCGGCGAGATATAGGTATAGAGCGTGAACATCGCGCCGGCGCCCAGCACGGTCGTCAGCAAGGCGGACAGCACCTGCGGGCGCACCAACACCGACAGCTCGCGTTTCACATCAGGGCGTGCGCCGGCGCTGCCTTTCGGCAACGAGAACCACAGCCCCAGCATGGCGATCACGCCCAGCCCGGCCGTCGCCAGGAACGACATGCGCCAGCCAATGGTTTCACCCAGCCAGGTCGCAGCCGGCACCCCGCCGATATTGGCGATGGTCAGGCCCATAAACATGGTCGCCACGGCGCTGGCCTGTTTCTCTTTCGGCACCACGCTGGCGGCCACCACTGAACCGAGGCCAAAGAACGCGCCGTGGTTCAGGCTGGTGATGATGCGCGACAGCATCAGGGTGGTGTAGTCAGGCGCAACCGCCGACAGCACGTTACCCAGGGTAAAGATCGCCATCAGGAAGATCAGCGCGCTTCTGCGCGCCCGGTGAGAAAGCAGCAACGTCATCAGCGGAGCGCCGACCATCACGCCAACGGCGTAGGCGCTGATCAACATGCCAGCCATCGGGATGGAGACGTCCACCCCTTTGGCGATCGTCGGCAGCAACCCCATCGGGGAAAACTCGGTCGTGCCGATGCCGAACGCCCCCACCGCCAGGGCTAATAAGGGAAAGTTAATTTTCATTCAACAACTCCGGTTAACCGCTGCCGAAGCGCGGGAAAGTTAAGATGCCAAAAGTATGACATTGATCACACCAAAGATAAGCAGGCGGAAGGCTAAAAGACTTTTGCGATTTTGTTAAAAATCGTGGGGAAAACAGCAGCCGACGCTATCTCAGCCACGCGCCGACAGGCAATAGCCGCCATCGCCCGTGCGCACATCGGGTTCATTCTCGCCATCTGGCCCACCCGCCATACCGGCTCACCGGCGGCTGCCGCGACTATTGAACACAGAGCAAAAGTGTTTTGTTATTGTGCGCGTTTTTAGAATTAAACGACGAAATATAATGGCCTCAGCAAAACATCATCGTCCCACGGCCTAATTCACATGAGGGAAGCGCCATGCTTTTTGACTCGTATTCTTTAAACGGTTTATTGCTGAACAATCGCATCGTCATGCCACCCATGACCCGTTCACGGGCCGGCGCCGGCGACGTCGCCACCGACATGATGGCTGAATATTATGCCCAGCGCGCCAGCGCCGGGCTGATCGTCAGCGAAGGCACGCAGATCAGCCAGCAGGGCCAGGGTTATGCCTGGACGCCCGGCATTTACACCCCGGAACACATCGCCGGTTGGAAAAAAGTCACCGACGCCGTACATCAGGCCGGCGGCAAGATCTTCGCGCAGCTTTGGCACGTCGGCCGCGTGTCGCATACCATTTTACAGCCTGGCCACGCCGCGCCGGTCTCCTCCTCCGCCATCCAGGCCGACGGGGTCAAGGTGTTCGTGGATGTCGAAGGCCGCGGGCCAGAGCATGGCGTGGGTGAAATGGTGCAGCACTCCGCACCGCGCGCCTTAACGCGGGAAGAAATTCCGGCGATCGTCAACGACTACGCCCGGGCGGCCCGCAACGCCATTGCCGCCGGTTTCGACGGCGTAGAGCTGCACGGCGCGAATGGCTATCTGATCAATCAGTTTATCGACTCGCGGGAAAATCAGCGCGACGACGAATACGGCGGTTCACTGCAAAATCGCCTGCGTTTCCTACGGGAAGTGGCGCAGGCGGTGGCGGACGCCATCGGTAAAGAGAAACTGGGCGTGCGTCTGGCGCCGCTGACCACCCTGATGGGCTCGCAGGACGATACCCCGGAAGCCACCTATCTGGCGGCGGCCAGCGTGCTGAACGATATCGGCGCCGCTTACATTCACATCGCCGAAGCGGACTGGGATGACGCTCCGGTGATGCCGGCGGCGTTCAAAGAGTCGCTGCGCCTGATTTTCCGCGGCACGCTGATTTACTCGGGCAAATACACGCGTGAACGCGCTGAAGAAGCGCTGGCCAAAGGCTGGGCGGATCTGATCGGCTTCGGCCGCCCGTTCATCGCCAACCCGGATCTGCCTCACCGCCTGCAACATGGGCTGGCGCTGAATGCGCCAATCAAAGAGAAATTCTTCGGCGGCAGCCGGGAAGGCTACACTGATTACCCGACGATCGGGTAAATATGTTCAGCCCCCCGAGCCTGCAAGTGCGGGGGGCTTCGCTGGCTTGGTAAACAACGCTCTTCTGAATAAGCGACATAACCCAGATTTTCAGTGTCCGCACGATAAATAAAAAATAAATCGAAAACCTTAGATATAAAATAATAAATTAAACATTTTCATTGCAATTTTTTATTAGAATACAAAAAAACAAAACATATAAAAACAATATAAATTGAAATAAAAACAATGAAACCAAGAAAAATGAAAACTTAAAACACAATATTAAATCAAAATTTAAACACATAACCCGTATTTCCCGAACAGGGTTGAATATATATGCGAACGTGTAAATATCTTTCCGAACAGCGCTATTGTGGCGCTGCGTTGATTAAGGAAAGATCTTATGTCTAAATCACCTATTGGCACTACAGCCACGACAGGGCAAAAATGCCCGGAAAGCGGCGTCTGGGAAGTGGTCGGCAAACCCTCAACCACAGCGCCAATCGCTAAAGGCAATATCATGCCGCCCTATGGCGGCAAAGGGGTCACCTGGAAATTGATCCAATACGCATAATCCGTCGTCTTCAGGCCTCTTTTTTCAAAAGGGGCCTCGCAGAGAAAACGTATTCATTCCTTATTTCATCTCTTCCCGCTGCGCACCTTGCCCGCGCGCATTTCGATGTTCTGCTGCAGTTCGCGCAGCCCGCCGACCAGGAAGCAGGCTTCCGCCAGCACGAACAGTGGGCCGATGATCAGGCCCGTCACGTCGTCCATAAACGCCGGTTTTCGCCCCTCCCAGAAATGCCCGACAAACTGAAACAGCCAGCCGATGACGAAGCCGCCGATGCCGACGCTCAGCCACGCCGCCGTCGACAGCGACGCTATCCAGGCGCCGAACACGAGGCACAGCAGCAGCAACGCCAGCATCATGACGCCAAGGCGCAGACTCAGCCGCAGGTAATAGAGAGCCGAGACGATCACCACCGCGCAGGCCGGCGAAAACGGCAGCCACCCCGCGCCCCATGCCGGCCGGGAGAGCAGCGCCAGCAGGCTGACGACGATCAGGGGGATGCCGATAAAATGCGTGGCGATATTGCGCGCATCGCGGTGATAGGCGGCATAAGCGGCCAGTTGATCTTCCAGACTTCGCATGTTGACCTCCGAATGACGCGCACGGCCGAGCTTGCTCATTGCATTAAAGATAGCCGTATCGTTCAGCATAGGAAAATGGTCAGGGATTGGCGGAAGATCACAGGAGTCGAACCTGCCCAGGACCGCTGGCGGCCCCAACCGGATTTGAAGTCCGGCCGCCCCACCGGGGACGAGGATCTTCCTTGGAGAAGATAAGAAGCAAGGCGCTGATTATAGCGCAGTTTGTTCGCTGCGCTAAGCGGGAAATGGCGGCCGCCGGCGATTCGGCGGCCGGGGAGCGCTACTTCAGGAAATCCTTCACGTCCAGCAGGATGAACTCGTTGTCATCCGCCATATTGGGCTGGCGGCTGGAGGAGAACGGGAAGTTGTTGTCGTTGCCGACGATGATGTGGTTGGCGTCCACCACGTCCACGTTCTCAATGGTGAAGAACGGGAAGGTCAGCACGCCGTCGTTCAGTGGCTTGCGCGCCAGCTTGTTCGGATCCTGAATGTTCATCAGGTCGATATAGCCCAGTTTTTCGACCGGTTTGCCGACGTTGGCGTCCGAGAAAGCGATTTTATACACTCGCTTGAACTTGGCCACCTGGCTGAAGCAGTTGTCGGTTGGCGCGCCGGCGGCGCAGGCTTTATCCGGCGTGCCTTCGCCGTTGTCGCGCTCGATCACCAGCCCGTGGGTGGCGTCGATCATGTTGAAGTCGCCGATGGCATTCTGGTTGTCTTCCAGTACGTACTGCCAGCTGCGGCCGGTCCATGCCTGCTGTTTGACGTCGAACTCCAGCACCCGCAGGTAGCGTTTGCCGCCGACGTTCTCGAACTGTTCGCCATCCCACAGCGCCCCTTCCAGCAGCGGGTACAGCTTGCTGCCGTCCGGTGAGGCGGCCATGCCTTCAAAGCCTTTGGAACGCGCCACCTGGAAGTTCTGTTTGCCGTCCGGCGCGCCCGGCAGGGTTAGCGTCGGGTTGTCCGGCGATTTCACCACCTTGCCGTCCACTTTGGTGTCGAACACCGCCAGCACCTTGCCGTTCAGGTCAGCCTTGATCAGGTAAGGCCCAAACTCTTCGCCGATCCATAAGGCATCGTCGGCAAACTGGAAACTTTCCGGATCGAAATCGCTGCCGGTCAGATAGCGCTGCTCGGTGCTCTCGTTGATGATGTGGAACGGCACCTTTTTATCCGGATCGTGCAGGAACACCGTCTTCAGCGGCGCGACCGTGCCGTCTTTGAAATCGATCTTGTAGTGGTTGAGGTACAGCATGGCGTCCGGGGAGTTGGCCTTGCTGCCGAAACCATTGTCGGTCAGCACCCAGTAGGTGCCGTCGGGCATGTGTTTGATGCCGGAGTGGCCCTGCAGCGGCTGGCCGTTGATCGGCAGGCCGATGCCGGTCAGTCGATCGGCGGATTTACCCGCCACGCTGCCCAACTCGGTGACGCGTTTCCCGCTGGTGTATTTGCCGCTCTGCTGCAGATCGCTCGGCGCGTCCTTCGGTGTGGAAACGGCGGATTTCACCGGCAGCAGCGCATGCCCCGCCAACGTCGCCGGCACCGGCTGCGCGTCGGCCCACAGGTTGGCGCTCAGCGCCATGCAGCCGACCAGCAGCGCCAGCCGGGTTTTGGTGTTGTGCATGTCATTGTCCCTTTTCGTTGTTATCGCCCAGAAGTAAAAGCAACGTCACTATAGGGAACGGCAATGACAGAAATATTATTCGGCGAACGCCCGCCGGTAGCTGTGCGGATGGAAGCGCCAGGTGATGGCGATCAACACCACCACCAGCAGCGCGTGGATCTGCCAGTCCAGCACGAAGCCGCCGCTGTAGTCGCGCAGCAGGCCGGAAAGGTAAGGCGTGACGCCCGCCAGCAGGAAACCGACGCCCTGCATGAAGGCCACCAGTCGCCCGGCCGCCGCCGGCTGGTGCAAGTGATCGAGCGCCAGCACCAGACACAGCGGGAACGCGCCGCCCAGCCCCAGCCCGGAAAGCAACACCCACAGCCACGGCAGCGTCTGCGGCATATAAATCAGGCCGATAAAACCAATCAGTTGCATCATCAGCGCCAGCAACAGCAGCGGCCGCCGGTCATGATTGCGCGCCAGCGCCGGCAACAGCAGCGCGCCCACCACCTGGCCGAAGGTCATCAGCGCCAGCAGCGAACCGCTGGCCTGCGGCTGCCAGCCGAGCTGCATGTAATACGGCGGCAGCCACGCAATCAGGCTGGTATAGCCGCCATTGATCAGGCCGAAATAGGCGCCGAGCAGCCAGGCGCGCCGGTTGCGCAGCAGGCCTGGCCCGCGGTTTTCGCCCGCCGCGCCCAGGCGAGACAGCCCACGGCTGACCGGCCACCAGGCCAGCAGCGCCACCAGGGCCGGCAACGCCCACCAGGCCAGTGCGCTGTGCCAGTCGTGCCCTACGCTCATCAGCCACGGCGTGATCGCCGCCCCCAACCCGCCACCGCCCATCAGCGCCGCCGACCACAGCCCGGCCACCAGCGCCATGCTTTTGAGGAAGTGATGCTTGATGATGCCGGGCATCACCGCCTGGATCACTCCGATGCCGAGCCCGCCCAGCACCGCGCTCATCAGCAGTTGCACGCTGCCGGGGGCCAGTTCGCGCCAAAGCGCGCCCAGCCCGATCGCCAACAGGCTCAACGCCACGGCGCTGCGTTCGCTGAACAGTCGGTTGATGGCGCCGCCCGCCAGCGCCATCAGGCCCATCATCAGCACCGGCAGCGTGGTCAACAGCGCCGCGCCGCCAAAACTCAGCCCGGTGGCCTGGCGCAACGTCGGCAGCAACGGGCCGATCGAGGTTAACAGCGGCCGCATGTTCAGGCCGATCAACACCAGCGCCAGCAACAGGGGGTTGAGCCAACGGCGTGGAGAAGGTGAATTAACAGAATGGTTTAACACGGCATATTCCTGGTACTGCGAAATGAAGAGTGCGGCGTCACAGCGCGATCGCCGCAGCGTTGCGTTACTGTAGGCAACGCCGCTAGTATTGGGAAATTAAATAATAAAATAGCCAACAGTGGGAAAATGAATCGCTACCCGATGTTCAATCCGCAGCTGCTGCTCAGCTTCGTCGCCGTGTGCGACAGCAACAGCTTCACCCGCGCCGCAGAGCGGGTGTTTTTGTCGCAGTCCACCGTCAGCCAGCAGGTGCGCCGGCTGGAAGAGATGCTGGGCAAGCCGCTGTTTGAGCGTTCCTCGCATCAGGTGCTGCTGACCGAAGAAGGCGTCAAGCTGTTGAGCTACGCGCGCCGCATTATCGCGCTGAATGAAGAAGCCCACGATGCGCTGACCGGCATCTGGCGCGACGGCGTGCTGCGGATCGGCATGCCGGAAGATTTCGCCGTGCCCACCACCGGGCTGCTGGCCGAATTCAGCCGCGAGCACCCGCACCTGCGGCTGGACGTCGCCAGCGGCCTGAGCGCCGATCTGCACAACGCCTACGCGCGTGAAGAGCTGGATCTGATCCTGGTGAAGCAGCGCCGCCGGCAACCGCCGCGCGCCGCGCGGCCGGAACCGCTGCTGTGGCTGGACAGCCTGGCCTTCCCGGCCATCGAGCAATCGCCGGTGCCGCTGGCGGTATTTCCACTGAACGGCCTGTACCGCGACGAGCTGTGCCAGGCGCTGGACACCCTCGGCAAACGCTGGCGCATCGGCTACAGCAGCGCCAGCCTGGCGGCGCTGACCGCCGCCTCCGCCGCCGGGCTGGGCGTCACCCTGCTGCCGGCCGGCTGCCGTTTGCCGACGCACCGGGTGCTGGGCGCGGCCGAAGGATTGCCGCCGATAGACAGCTTCGAACTGGCGCTCTACTACCGCGACGGCGCCCCCGCCGCCACGCTGGCGCTGGCCCAGCGGCTGGCGGCGTTTTGCGGGCTGAAGTAAGGCAGCTTACGCCACTATCTGCGGATGTTCGCGCTGCAGCCAGTCGATAATCCGTACCCACAGCGCTTCTGTCTGCTCAAGGCAAGCCTGTACCGCCGCGTCCGTCACCAAGTCGCCGGAATAATCCGCCACGTTGCGCTGTTTTCGCAATGCATCCAGGCAGATCATTTCCTCTCGCGGCAGCCCTACGGTGAGCGGCAACGATTGGATCATGATCTGGTGATGGCCGGGTTTGCTGGTCAGCGTGCGGTATCCTTTGGCTTGTAAAGCGGCATTCGCCATTTGCATGACCGCCTTATATGCCGTGTCGAAACGGCTCTCATTGCTAAGCTGAGTGATACCCGCATCGCGTCGGTTGCGAGCGGCGGCGGCCAGCAATTTTTTAATCGCCCCCGCGTCAGGCGTTATCACCTCCAGTCCCAGCCCGACCAGATTGTCCAGCGTCATCCTTGTCTCCCACAATCCAGAGTTGGGGTTTATCCATAATGTCCTGAATAAACGCGGAGTTCTCGGCCAAAGCCGCTCGCCACTCTTCAGGCGAATACAGTTTGGGGTTAATTTCCCGACCCAGCGTTGCCTGCAGCGGGTAAACCGCCTGAATCACCTCCGCAAAAGACAGTTTGCCGACGATCAGAACATCGATATCACTGGCCGCCGTCGCTTTGCCACTGGCGACAGAACCAAAAATAAAAGCGCGTTCAATAGCTTCGCCAAACGCTGCCAATGTCTGCCTTAAGAACTCCGCCGGCCCGCAAACCTTGCGGAAAATCGCCGCCAGCTCAGGGAAAATCAGGCAATCGGCGTTGGCCTGATAGCAAATTTGGTTGCCCTGCCGCTGCCTGAGCAAGATGCCGCTCTCCGCCAACCTGCTCAACTCTTTATGTAAAGTGCCGGCCTGAGTTGCGGTGCGCCGCGCAATTTCTCGCACATGAAACGCACGCCCGGCTTCAATAAACAGCAGGCTTAGCACTTTTCTACGGTATTCGCTGAACAGCAACTCGAGCATCGGATCGTGCATAACGCTGACCTCAATGTAGCTTTAATGGCTACAAATGTAGCCATTAAAGCTACGAAAGAGCAAGCCAGGAAAATCCTTGCCCCGGCGCACGCCGGTCATTACCAAATCGAATAGTCACTAGTGGCAAATGTCGCTGCCAACCGGCCGGTTCCTCTCCTAAATTGGGGGATGTTTTCACCCACCTCACCTCTGGATTAAGGAACCGAACGTGGAAAACCCTCAGCAACCGGGCCGCAGAGCCTTCCTCAGCCAAACCGGCAAACTCACCACCGCCTGCGCGGTGATCGGCCTGACCGGCGGCATGGCGCAGGCCGCTTCGCCTGGCGGCGAGCCGTGTGCGCCAACGCCGATGGCCCTGACCGATCGTCACTACTGCCTGAGCGAGGTGCGGCTGGAAGACGGCTTTGAATACGACGGCGAAACGGTGATCGGCACCCGCACCGCGCTGTACACACTGGAGATCAAAGACGGCAAGATCGCCGCCATTCACGCCGCCAACGACGCGTTACCCGCCGGCGTGCCCCGCTATAAGGCGCAGGGCCAGCTGCTGCTGCCGGCATTCCGCGATATGCACATCCACCTGGACAAAACCTTCTACAGCGGCCCGTGGCAGGCGCCGCGCCCGCGCCAGGGCAAAACCATCATGGACATGATCGCGCTGGAGCAGACGCTGATCCCGAAACTGCTGCCCACCTCGCAGCAACGGGCGGAAAACCTGATCGCCTTGCTGCAGTCCAAAGGCAGCACCGTGGCGCGCAGCCATTGCAATATCGATCCGGTCAGCGGCCTGAAAAGCCTGGAGCACCTGCAGCGCGCGCTGGAAAATCACCGGGCGGATTTCAGCTGTGAAATCGTCGCTTTCCCGCAGCACGGGCTGCTGCACTCCAGGGTCGACGCGCTGATGCGCGAAGCGATGCAGATGGGCGTGCAGTACGTCGGCGGGCTGGATCCGACCAACGTCGACGGCGCGATGGAGAAATCGCTCGACGCCATGTTCCAGATCGCCCTCGATACCGGCAAAGGCGTGGATATCCACCTGCATGAAACCAGCCCGGCCGGGGTCGCCGCCATCAACTACATGATCGCCACCGTGGAGAAAAACCCGGCGCTGCGCGGCAAGGTCACCATCAGCCACGCTTTCGCCCTGACCACGCTGACGCCGGGCGAACTGGCGGAAACCGCCACCCGGCTGGCGGCGCAGCAGATCACCATCGCCTCCACGGTGCCAATCGGCGGCCTGATGATGCCGCTGCCGCAGCTCAGTGAAAAAGGAGTGTTCGTGATGACCGGCACCGACAGCGTGATCGACCACTGGTCGCCGTTCGGCACCGGCGACATCCTGGAGAAGGCCAATCTGTACGCCCAGCTGTACCGCGGTTCCGACGAGTATCACCTGTCGCGCGCCATGGCCATCTCCACCGGCGGCGTGCTGCCGCTGGACGATAAGGGGCAGCGCGCCTGGCCGAAAGCCGGCGATGCCGCCGAGTTCGTGCTGGTCAACGCCAGCTG
Organism: Serratia sp. ME47; assembly: GCF_903970925.1. Taxonomy (NCBI): domain Bacteria; kingdom Pseudomonadati; phylum Pseudomonadota; class Gammaproteobacteria; order Enterobacterales; family Yersiniaceae; genus Serratia; species Serratia sp. ME47. The sequence goes on from NZ_CAJCKE010000015.1 coordinate 11,985, forward strand.
TTCCGCCGAGGCGGTCGCCCGTCTGCCGGCGCGCAGCGCCACCTTCCATCAGGGGCGCCTGGTCGCCGGCCAGGTGAGCAAAGCCTAAGGTCGGTCCGTTGTTGTCATCATGATGGCCGTTTTTGGCCTTCTGCCAGAGTAAGGCGCGGCGCAAGATGGTCGCTACACACACTGGCGGAGGGCCGAAAATGTCACAGAGCGCGTTATTGATCATCGATGTCCAGCAATCATTCCAGCACCGTCCATTCTGGCAGGAGGACGATTTGCCTGCGTTTCAACAGGCGCTGACCCGCCTGATTGCGGGCTGCCGACAGCGCGGCGCGGCCCTGGTCGACGTGCTGCACGTTTCGCCGCAGGGCCCGTTCTCATTGGCTTCGGGCCATGTGCAGCGCCTGCCGTTCCTCACCCACCAGGCGGATATCACCGTACACAAACATGTGCACAATGCGCTGACCGAATCCGGCCTCAACGCCTGGCTGCGCGAGCGGGACATCAACCACCTGATCGTCTCCGGCATCCGCACCGAGCAGTGCTGCGAAACCACCACTCGGGTGGCGTTCGATCTCGGTTATCGGGTGACTTTCGTCACCGAGGCGACGTTAACCTTCCCGATGCGCCATCCCGACGGCGAAGTCTTTACCCCCGCGCAGTTGAAGCGGCATACTGAAACCGTACTGGTCGATCGTTTCGCCCGCATCGCCAGCGTGGATGAGGCGCTGGCGCAACTCGCACAGGAGTAACCATGTCGCAGGCCGTCTATTTTCTGCTGTTGCCCAACGTGCTGTCGCTGGACGTCAGCGGCCCGGCGGAAACCCTGCGCCTCGCCGGGCAGTTCAGCCTGCGTTACCTCGGCCCGGCGCCGCAGATCGTCTGCTCCATCGGCATGACGCTGAGCGGCCTGCAGCCGTTGCCCGAACGCCTGGAAGACGGCGCCATCCTGGTGCTGCCGGGCGTCGGCGATTCGCAGCGCTATTTCGCCGGAGAGGAGGCCGAGCAGGCGCGCCGCTGGCTGGCGACGCTGCGGCCCGATCTGCAACGGCAGCGCATCACCCTGGTGTGCATCTGTTCCGGCGCGCTGCTGGCGGCGCAGGCCGGGCTGCTCGACGGCTATCAGTGCACCACCCACCACGACGTCATCGAACGTATCCGCCTCCAGGCGCCGGCGGCGCAGGTGAAAGAGAACCGCATCTTCGTCGAAGACCGTGGCGTCTACACCAGCGCGGGCATCACCACCGGCATCGATTTGGCGCTGCACCTGGTCCACCGCCACTGCGGCTCCGGCCGGGCGCGCGACGTCGCACGCGACATGGTGGTTTATTTCCGCCGCGCCGGCGACGATCCGCAGCTGTCGCCCTGGCTGCGCTACCGCAACCACCTGCACCCGGCGGTGCACCGCGCGCAGGACGTGATGGCCGCCGAGCCGGAGGCCGACTGGTCGGTGCCGCAGGTGGCGGAGAAGGCGCACGTCAGCAGCCGCCATCTGGCGCGGCTGTTTCGCAGCCACGTCGGCATCAGCGTGCGGGAATATCATGAGCAGCTGCGGTTGGCGGTGGCGCAACAGCGCCTGCAGCAAGGGTATGGCTTGGAGAAGGCCGCGCTGGCAGCTGGGTTTTCTTCCGGGCGGCAGCTGCGCCGCGCCCAGCAGCGCCAGCGCTCGCCGCTATGACACCAGCCGGCGGGTATCCAGCCGCTGCAGGCCGACAGACAGCAGCAGGCTGCCCCCCAGCGCCACGCCGAACACCCAGAAGATATCCAGCAGCGGGTGGCCGGTGAAATCCAGGTGCCGATTGCGCATCACGTTGACGATAAGGGCGTGAAAACCGTAAATCGCCAGCGAATGACGGGAAAATACGCTCAGCCAGCCGATCGGCTGCGGCAGACAGTGTTTCACCCACACCAGCAGCGCCACCGCCGCCATAAACACCAGCGGGCCGCTGTAGATGTAATAGGTATCAGCGAAGTTGCCGTTGATGAACAGCTGATGTTTGGTGCCGCGCGCGATCAGCGCCACGCACAGCGCAAATCCCAACGCCGCCAGCCAGCCCACGGCGCGCCCGCGCGCCTCCATCATGCCAATCGCCCGTCCGGCCAACGCATACAGCAGGTAGTAGAAGGTATCGCCGTAGATATACAGGTTAACCGGCAGCAGATGCGAGTTGCCGAAGGTCAGCTTATCGGTATTCGGGTTGGCGATCGCCGCCAACACCACCAGCGCGGCGGCCAGGTAGCGGCGCGATACCGGTTTGACGCTAATCAGCGGCGACAGCAGGTAAATCACCGCGATGGCGTAGAAAAACCACAGATGATAGAACACCGGCTTTTGCAGGATGCCGCGCAGCGACGGCCAGAAACCGATCTTGGTGAAAGCCGCGATATAGATCAGCGCAATGGCGCTGTAGAACAGAATGCAGCAGAGGATGCGGGTGAAATGCCGCCGGCCGGCGCTCTTTTCGCCGAAGAACAGGTAGCCGGAAATCATGAAGAACAGCGGCACCGACACGCGCGACAGTGAGTTCAGCACGTTGGCGATGTCCCAGTTGTGCAACCCTATCGCCGCGCCGTTGGTGACGTAATAGGTGGTGGCGTGGATCATCACCACCATCATGCACGCCATCGCCCGCAGGTTGTCTATCCAGCCGATTTTCTCGCTCAAACGCTCGCCCGATCTTGTGTCATATTGATATGTTAAGAAGAGGTTATCGGGCACGGCGTTCGGCGACAACCCAAAAGCGAAATATCAGAATGCACTTAAACAACACCTTATGATTGCGAAGGTGAACAATTGGCGGCAAAATAGCCGCCATAACTCGCTCAGTTTGCGCTTCCCGCCCTGGCAGTTCCTTTTTCTCTTTTACTATCAGTACAATAATATGAAAACAACATTACCACCTGCGGCACGTTTGGGCCGGCAGGCGCTTTTATTCCCTCTTTGTCTGGTGCTGTTCGAGTTCGCCACCTATATCGGCAACGATATGATTCAGCCCGGCATGCTGGCCGTCGTGGCGGATTTCAACGCCGGCGAAGAGTGGGTGCCCACCTCGATGACCGCCTATCTGGCCGGCGGCATCTTCCTGCAGTGGCTGCTCGGGCCGCTGTCGGATCGCCGCGGCCGTCGCCCGGTGATGCTGGCCGGGGTGGCGTTCTTTATCGTCTCCTGCCTGGCGATCCTGCTGGTCACCACCATCGAGCAGTTCATCGCCATGCGTTTCCTGCAGGGCATCGGCCTGTGCTTTATCGGCGCGGTCGGCTACGCCACGATCCAGGAGTCGTTCGAAGAGGCGGTGTGCATCAAAATCACCGCCCTGATGGCTAACGTGGCGCTGATCGCCCCGCTGCTGGGGCCGCTGGCCGGTGCGGCGCTAATCCACGTCGCACCGTGGCAAAGCATGTTCGTGCTGTTTGCCGCGCTGGCGGCCATCGCCTTCTACGGCCTGTGGAAAGCCATGCCGGAGACCGCCACGCTGCAGGGCGAGGCGTTCTCCGCCGCCAACCTGTGGCGCGACTACCGCCAGGTGCTGGGCAACCGCCGCTTCCTGTGCGGCGCCCTGGCGATCGGTTTCGCCAGCCTGCCGCTGCTGGCCTGGATCGCCCAGTCGCCGGTGATCCTGATCAGCGGGGAGTCGTTGTCGACGCTGGATTACGGCCTGCTGCAAATCCCGGTGTTCGGCGCGCTGATCCTCGGCAACCTGACGCTGGCGCGCCTGACCGGCAAAAACAGCGTGGAGCGCCTGATCAAGCTGGGCGCAGGCCCGATGCTGCTGGGGCTGCTGATCGCCACGCTGGCGACTCAGTTCTCCAGCCACGCCTACCTGTGGATGACCGCCGGCCTGAGCCTGTACGCCTTCGGCATCGGCCTCGCCAACGCCGGGCTGTACCGCCTGACGCTGTTCTCCAGCAACGTCAGCAAAGGCACCGTGTCCGCCACCATGGGCATGCTGAGCATGATGGTGTTCACCGTCGGCATCGAGCTGGCCAAGGTCGCCTACGTCTGGGGCGGCAGCGGGTTGTTCAACCTGTTCAACCTCATCAGCGGCCTGTGCTGGCTGACGTTGGTGGCGCTGTTCCTCGCCAAACGCCGCAACGGCGACCCCACGCCGCAGCCGAACGGCGCGGCATAAGCGCGACGATAAAACGCCGGTCTGGTTTCCCGACCGGCGTTTTTTATGCGGCTTCAGCCGAGCAGCCCCCCCAGCGCATACCCCGCCCCCACCACCGCTACCGCCAACAACAGCAACGCCGACAGGACGGAGATCGCCCGCCGGGCACGGCGTCAGGTTTATCGGGTAGGGGAATTCGGCCTATCGCTCTTCGCGGGTATGCCAAATACGCAGAACATAAATCGTTGCCGGCTGCACCTGGTAACGTATCTCATAACGGCCGACCAGAATACGCCTCACTTCCTGCGGTAAAAACTCGTCCAGTCTTTCACCCAGGCGAGGATTATCGAGCAACGCTTTAGGCGCGGCGACCAAGGCCTTCACCGAATTCGCTGCCGCAGTGCGGTTAGCCAAGGCAAGAAACTCAAACAAACGCGCCAAATCCGGTAGCACCTTACTCGTCCATTTTAACTCCATCAGCGCGGTACCGGCAGCGGCTCGTCACTGTCCAGGCTGGCCGCCCAGGCTTCTACCGACTCATGATCGATAACGTTTTGCTGTTCGACATCGGCCAGCGCCGCCAGCGTTAACCGACGGCGCTCTTCCTCTTGCTCAAGCCAGGCGGCGAGGGCTTGCTTCACTATCCATCCCCGTGAACGGTCAAGTTTGGCGGCCATTTCATCCACCTTTTCAGCCAACGGCAGCGGGACATGAGCGGTGATGACTTTCGTATTCATCGTCTTGCTCCTCAGTACAATCAATATCAATCAAAGTGATTAAAGCTGATTACACCGCCATCAGAGAACAAAAAACACGCAATCAGTTGCCGAACAGCCCGCCGTCGCGCAGCAGATGCTCGTTGCCCTTGCGGCGGGTAAAGCCGCTGCGATCGAAGAACTCCAGCACCTGGATCGCCAGCTTGCGCCCGACGCCGAGCCGATCGCGGAAATCGGCGGCGTTGGCGCCCCCGCGCTCCGCATCCAGCTCGCGGATCAGCGCCGCGAACTGATCGATGCGTCGGCTGAGGTAGTAGCGATCCACCACCACCGCCGTCACATGGCCCAGCTGAGCCGCCTTGCGCAGCAGCGCGCGCACCCGGCTTTCCTCTTCGCCCAGCTCGCTCGCCAGATCGCGCACCCACCACGGCTCGTCGCCGAACAGCGGCTCGATGCGCGCCCACAGCGGCGCCTCGTCGGCGCTGAACGCCAGGCCGTGTTCCGGCAGGTGCAGCCAGCCGCGCGTATTGCGCAGCGCGCCGGCCTTCAGCAGCCGATCGATCATCATAAACACCAACGCCTCCGGCTGCTGAGGCAGAGCCATGCGCCGCAGGCGGGCGCGCCCTAAGCCCAGCTGATCGGCGTGCTGTTGGTGATACTCCGCCAGCACCTGCAACAGGCGGCTTTCCGCCTGTTGCACCTGATCCTGCGCCAGCGCCCGGTCACCGACAATCAGCAGATCGCGGTTCGCCAGCAGTGCCGCCAGGCCGTCGTCGGTCAACTGACGCGCCCAGGCAAACGCCGCCAGCGACAGCGCGCCGTGCGGCAACTCAAGCGCCAGCGCCTGCGCATCGTCTTGCGCCTGCGCCAGGGCCTGCAGCCAAGCCAGATAGTCCGGCTGGCGCTTGCCGCGCTTGGGCGCATTCAGCCTGAGTACCCGGGCCGCGCCCAGCGTTTGCCGCGCGCCGATATCGCGCAGCACCAGCCGATCGTTCTCCGCCAGCCACAGCGGACGATCGAGGATCAGTTCCGCCAGCCCGTCGTTCAGCAGCGAAATGCGCCCGGTGATGTGGCTGGCGGCATGGTGCAGATGCAGCGGCTGCCAATGGCGGATCGGCCGATCCGTCTCCAGCGCCACCAGAATGCGTTCCGCCGCCTCCGGCGGACGCTGCGCCAGCAGCCAATCGCCGCGCGCGATCCGGTCTTTATCGACATCGCCGCTGATGTTAAGCGCGATGCGTTGCCCGGCCTGCGCCTGTTCCACGGTCTGATTCTGGGCATGCAGGCCGCGCACCCGCACCGGCGCGTCGGCGCCGGTCAGCCACAGCGTATCCCCCACCTTCACCCGGCCGCCGAGCGCGGTGCCGGTCACCACCAGCCCCGCCCCTTTGACGCTGAACGCACGGTCTACCGCCAGACGAAAACGGCGCGTCAGCGCATGCTCGCCGGGCGACAGCGCCAGCAAATGCGCGCGCAGCGCCTCAATGCCCTCGCCCGCCGCCGCCGCCGCGGTGACAAACAGCGGCGCATCGGGCCAGCCCTGGCGCGCCAGCTCGTCGCGCACCTGAACGCGCACCTCGTCAACACGCGCCGCCTCCACCCGGTCGGCCTTGGTCAGCGCCACCGTCAGCGCCGGGCGCCCGCTCAGGCGCAGGATCGCCAGATGCTCGCGGGTCTGCGCCATCACACCGTCGTCGCAGGCCACCACCAGCAGCGCATGGTCAATGCCGCCGACGCCCGCCAGCATATTGGCGAGGAATTTTTCGTGGCCGGGCACGTCGATAAAGCCCAGCACCCGGCCGTCCGGCTGCGGCCAGTAGGCGTAGCCCAGATCGATGGTCATGCCGCGGCGCTTTTCTTCCGGCAGGCGATCCGCGTTGATCCCGGAGATCGCCTGCAGCAGAGTGGTTTTGCCATGATCGACATGGCCGGCGGTGGCGATGATCATGATGCGCTCAACGCGTCGATCAGCGCCCCTTCCTGTTCCAGACAGCGCAGATCCAGCCACAGCCGGCCGTCGCCGAGGCGGCCGATCACCGGCTGCGGCAGGCGGCGCCAGCGTTCAGCCAGCGCTTCCAGCGTGGCGCCGCGGCCGTCACGCGGCGTGAAGGTCAGCGCATAGCTGGGCAGGCGATCCACCGGCAGCGAACCGCTGCCAATCTGCGACCAGCATGGTTCGGCGCGCAGCTCGAAATCGGCGGTGAACCGTGGCGTCAGCGCCGTCAGCAGCCGCTCGGCCGCCTGTTGCATCTCCTGCTGCGGGCGGGTCAGCAGCCGCAGCGTCGGCAGCTGCTCAGCCAGTTTTTCCGGCTGCAAATAAAGCCGCAGCGTGGCCTCCAGGGCCGCCAGCGTCAGCTTGCCGACGCGCAGCGCGCGCTTGAGCGGGTGCTGCTGCAGGCGCGCGATCAGCGCCTTTTTGCCGACGATGATGCCGGCTTGCGGGCCGCCCAGCAGCTTATCGCCGGAGAACGTCACCAGATCGACGCCGGCGGCCAGCAACCGCTGCGGCATCGGTTCGGCGGGCAGGCCGTACTGCGCCATATCGATCAGCGAGCCGCTGCCCAGATCGGTGGCGGTCGGCACGCCCTGTTCGGCCCCGAGCTGCGCCAGTTCGGCCTCATCGACCGCAGCGGTAAAGCCCTGAATGCTGTAGTTGCTGGTGTGCACTTTCATCAACAGGCCGGTCTGCTCGTTGATGGCCTGGCGGTAATCCTTCAGATGGGTGCGGTTGGTGGTGCCGACCTCAACCAATTGACAGCCGGCCTGGCGCATCACGTCGGGAATGCGGAACGCGCCGCCGATCTCCACCAGCTCGCCGCGCGACACCACCACCTCTTTGCCGGGGGCGATCGCCGCCAGCATCAGCAGCACCGCCGCCGCGTTGTTATTGACGATGCAAGCGTCTTCCGCGCCGGTCAGCCGGCACAGCAGACTCGCCACCGCCCGATCGCGATGGCCGCGCCCGGCGCCGTCCAGATCGTACTCCAGCGTCACCGCCTCCCCCATCACCGCGCTTACCGCATCCTGCACCGGCTGCGCCAGCAGGGCGCGCCCGAGGTTGGTGTGCAGCACGGTGCCGCTGAGGTTGAACACCGGCAATAACGCCGGGCGTTGCTGCCGGGCCAGCTCGGCCCGCAGCGCCTGCGGCCAGTCGCCGCACCAGGCCGGTAAACGTTGCTGCTGTTTTATCGCGTCGCGCGCCTCGGCCTGCAGCCGGCGCAGCAGTTCGCCGATCAGCGTCTGGCCATGCTGCGCCACCAGCGATTCAATCGCGGGTTCACGCAGCAGGCGGTCGATGGCGGGCAGTTGGCTGTAAAGAAGGTGGGATTCAGTGCTCATGGTCGCTCGGTTTTCAGTTTAGACGTATCGGCATAGCAAAACCCCGCCGCGGCGGGGAGAAAAGAACGTTCAGGGCGGCGCCGTGCGGGCGAAACTTTCGCGGGCGAACAGGCGTTCGGCCAACTTGACCAGCGCCGGACGTTGGACGCACCAGTTGGGCAGGATGCGGCGGAAATTCAGGTAGCCCAGCGCGCAGCCGGTGGCAATATCCGCCAGCGTCAGCCGCTCGGCATTGAGCCACGTTTTTTCCTGCGCCAGCGCCTCCAGCGCATCCAGACCGTGCGTCAGCTTGTCACGCTGGCGCAGCATCCAGTTTTCGTCCTGCTTTTCCGGCGCGCGCCGGCTTTCGCGGTACAGCGTCGCCGCCGCTTCGGTCACGCCGTCCGCCAGCGCCGCCACCTGGCGGACGCGCAGCGCCACGGCGCGATCGGCCGGCAAAAACGCCGGCTCCACCGTCAGCAGTTCGAGGTATTCGGCCACGATCGGCGAGTCGTAAAACACCTCGCCGTCATCGGCGATCAGCACCGGTACTTTGCCGAGCGGGTTCTGCTCCTTCACCCGGCTGCCGGGCTCATACGGCGGATCGTTGACGAATTCAAACGCGATCCCCTTCTCCAGCAGCATCACGGAAATCTTGCGCACAAAGGGGCTGGTGTAACTGCCGATAAGCTTCATCCGGTCTCCTCCGCTTCGTCCTGGCCGCGGCGCAATGCCCTTACTTCACCGCCAGAGTATCGATAATCCGCTGCACCAGCGCCTGATGCACTTCCGGCGTTTTGGCCGGCGACAGCATTTGCAGCGTTACCACCCGTTTGTTGAACACCGTCAACACCAGGGTGGACACCACCTTTTGGCCGTTGACGGTCTGCTCGGTATCCACCCGGCGAAACTTCTGTTTGCCGACGGTGAAGTTCTCTTCTTTGGTGGTCTGGATATTCTGATAGCGCTCGGCCAGCACCGTGATGGCGCTCTGCGTCAGCTCTTTCAGCATTTTGTCGCTGGTATTGATCTTCATGCCGTCCGGCGGGATCACTTCGGACGAAACCGCGCTCTGGCGCGACTTGCCGTCGAGGAAGCGCTGGATGGTGGAGGTGCTGTCATTGACGATGCCGCTGTTCAGCGTTTGATCGCTAAAGCCCGGCGGCAACTCGAAGGTGATCTTGCCCTTCTGCAGCGACACGTTCAGCCCCGGCGGCGCGGGTGGGGCCTCTACCGGCGCAGGCGGCGGCGGTGGCGCGGGCTGCGTCACGGTCGGCTTGGTGTCCGGTGGCGGCACCGCCGGTTTGGTGTCGTCCTTGTTGTCGCAGGCCGCCAGTCCGATCGCCAGCACGGCGACCGCGGTCAGTTTTGCCAGGGTGTTTAACATCGTGGTTCCTTTCGCTTGGCGCGTCATGGCCTAAACGTAGCAACTCGCCCGGGCGAATGCCAGAAGCCCGTTCTGAAATTGCTTGTCCGGCCCCGCGCGAACGGGGCCGGGCGGTTACTCCGCCGGGAACAGGAACGGATTGATGCTGCTGCGGCCGAAGCCTTCCTCTTCCATGCGGGCGTCCAGCACCAGCGAAGCCAGATCGTCGGCCACCGCTTCGACCTGCGGGTCTTTTTCCTGATAGAGGATCTTCAGGTAAGTGCCGCAGTCGCCGCAGCTTTCCGCCTTCACCGCCGCCTGCTCGCTGTCCAGCGACCAGTAGTTGAGATCGCGGGTCTGCTCGCAGTTGCTGCACTTCACCCGCACCACGTGCCATTCGCTTTCGCACAGGTTGCAGTGCAGGTAGCGCAGGCCGTTGACGGTGCCGATATGCACCATGCTGGAAACCGGGATGCTGCCGCACACCGGGCAGAACTGGCGCTGCTCGCCGTATTCGGCGCGCGCCTTGCCGGGGATCAGGCTGGCCATCTGCGCCCAATAGAGCGACAGTGCGGCCCAGAGGAACGGCGCCTTCTCGCTGCCCACCTTGCCGAACTCGCGGTTGAGCAAGGCGTCGGCCATCAGCTCCAGCTCGTGCGCCGAGGTCTTCTCCAGGTTGTCCAGCACCGCCAGAATGTGTTCCGGCGCCTGCGGACGCAGCTCGGCGATCAGCGACGTCAGCAGCTTGCGCCAGTGCTCGCTGCGCGGGAACACGCTCAGATCGAGCGGCGGTTTGCCGCTGGCGGCGCCCTGCACCAACGCTTCACTCAGATCGAGCTGCAGCGGGTTATCGTGCAGCGCATGCTGCTGCGCCTGCGCCAGCTCGGCGGCAAAGTTCAGGTAGTCACCCAGCGGGTTGTCGACCGCCAGCTGACGCAGACGATCGGCGCGGCGGCTGTACAGGCTTTTCAGGTTGGCGAAAAGTAACGGCGGGATGTTCTCCGCCGTTGTGGACTTCTCACGCTGTGCCCCTAACTGCTCTTTAGGAACGATGCGGATACTCATCAGGGTTTATCTTCCTGTCGTTTCTCGCGGACCTCACGGTACCAGCGCGGATGATGTTTCTTGGCCCAGGCCGCCGGCACCCAGCCTTCCACCATCGCGGTAATGGTGCCTTTTACCCACAATGCGGCGTAAATGTGCACCATAATCACGATGATAAGGCCGACCGCGGCCAGCGAATGCACCAGCAGCGCGATGCGGATCAGCGGGATGGAGAACGACGGCGCAAAATACGGCCGCCAGATCACCACGCCGCTGGCCAGCAGCAGCACCAGGCTGATAATCGCCGCCCAGAACACGCACTTCTGGCCGAAATTATAGCGCCCGGTGTCACCCACTTCCTCGTTCATGGCGATTTTGTGGATGTTCTTGGCCCAGACGATATCTTCCCGGTTGATCAGGTTATGCTTCCAGTAGCGCAGGAACATCAGCAGGAACGCGGCGAACATGATGACCCCGACAAACGGGTGCAGAATGCGCGCCAGCTGCGGCGTCCCGAAGATGTTCATCAGCCAGTTGAAGGAGGGGAAGAAGAACCCCAGCCCGCTGATGGCGGCGAACACGAAGCAGAACGCCACTATCCAGTGGTTGATGCGCTCCGGCGCGCTGTAACGCTGAATGGGCTTTTCCTTTCTCATTTGCGCGTCTCCTCGTCATGCGACTCGTCGTGCTCGTCCTCATCCTCGACGCGGTTAGGCCCGACGCCGACATAGTGGAACACGCTGGCCGCGAAGGTGGCGGCAAAGCCGATGGCCGCCAGGGGTTTCCACACGCCCTTCCAGAAGGTCACCGCCGGGCTGATGCTCGGGTTGTCCGGCAAACCGTGGTACAGCTGCGGTTTGTCGGCGTGGTGCAACACGTACATCACGTGCGTGCCGCCCACCCCCGCCGGATCGTACAGACCGGCGTTCTGGTAGCCGCGGGTATTCAGCTCGCTGACGCGATCCGCCGCCACCTGCTTCATCGCTTCCTTGGTGCCGAAGTGAATCGCGCCGGTCGGGCAGGTTTTCACGCAGGCCGGTTCCTGGCCGACGTCCACGCGGTCGACGCACAGGGTGCACTTGTACACCCGGTTGTCGTCCTTGTTCATGCGCGGCACGTCGAACGGGCAGCCGGCGATGCAGTAGCCGCAGCCGATGCAGTGCTCGGACTGGAAGTCGACGATGCCGTTGGCGTACTGAATGATCGCGCCTTCCGACGGGCAGGCCTTCAGGCAGCCCGGATCGGCGCAGTGCATACAGCCATCCTTGCGGATCAGCCATTCCAGCTTGCCGTTTTCCTCCACCTCGGAGAAGCGCATCACCGTCCACGACTTGGCGGTCAGATCGGCGGGGTTATCGTACACCCCGACGTTGTGCCCCACTTCGTCGCGGATGTCGTTCCATTCGGAACAGGCCACCTGACAGGCCTTGCAGCCGATACAGGTGGTGACATCGATCAGTTTGGCCACTTCTTCCTGGTGGTCACGGGCGCGCGGCGCCGGCGTGAAGCCATTGGTGGCGGATTTACGAATGATGTCTTGAGATTGCATGGCCATAATTCGTCTCCGTTACACCTTTTCCACGTTGACCAGGAACGCCTTGAACTCCGGCGTTTGCGTATTGGCATCGCCGACGAACGGCGTCAGCGTGTTGGCGATAAAGCCTTTCTTCGCCACCCCTTCGTAACCCCAGTGAATCGGGATGCCGATGGTGTCGACTTCCTGGCCGTGCACCTGCAGCGTGCGAATACGCTTGGTCACCACCGCCTTGGCCTTGATGTAGCCGCGGTTGGAACTGACCTTCACGGTATCGCCCTGCTTGATGCCCTTCTTCTCCGCCAGCTTTTCGCCGATTTCCACGAACTGTTCCGGCTGGGCGATGGCGTTCAGCCGCGCGTGCTTGGTCCAGTAGTGGAAGTGCTCGGTCAGACGATAGGTGGTGCCGACGTAAGGGAACTTGTCGGATTTGCCCATCGCCGCCAGATCGTCCTTGAACACGCGCGCCGCCGGGTTGGACACCACGTTCGGGTGCAGCGGGTTGGTGCCGAGCGGCGTTTCGAACGGCTCGTAGTGTTCAGGGAACGGCCCTTCCGCCATTTTGTCGGTGGCGAACAGGCGGCCCATGCCTTCCGGCTGCATGATGAACGGCCCGACGTCGCTGCCCGGCGCGGCGGTGCTGTAGTCCGGGATATCGGCCCCGACCCACTTGGCGCCGTCCCACTCCAGCAGCTGGCGTTTCGGATCCCACGGTTTACCCTGCGGATCCGCCGAGGCGCGGTTGTACAGAATGCGGCGGTTGAGCGGCCATGCCCAGGCCCAGCCCAGCGTGTTGCCGAGGCCGGACGGATCGGCGTTGTCGCGCCGCGCCATCTGGTTGCCGGCCGGCGTCCAGCTGCCGGCGAAGATCCAGCAACCGCTGGCGGTGGTGCCGTCGTCGCGCAGCTGCGCGAACGAGCTGAGCAGCTCGCCTTTTTTCACCACCACTTTGCCGTCGGCATCCAGCAGATCCGCCAGCGCCTTGCCGTTGTTCTCCTGTGCCACCTCTTCCGGGGCCGGGTTGTCCGGCGTCAGGTAGTCCCAGCGCATGTTCAGCACCTGTTCCGGCACCGCGCCGCCGTCGCGCGCATACATCTCGCGCAGGCGGCTGAAGATGCCCGCCAGGATCTCGCCGTCGTTCAGCGCTTCACCCGGGGCGTCCGCGCCTTTCCAGTGCCACTGCAGCCAGCGGCCTGAGTTGACGATCGAGCCGTTCTCTTCGGCGAAGCAGGTGGACGGCAGGCGGAACACTTCGGTCTGGATCTGCGAGGAATCCACCTCGTTGAACTCGCCGTGGTTCTGCCAGAAGTTGGAGGTCTCGGTGTTCAACGGATCGATGGTCACCAGGAACTTCAGCTTGGACAGCGAAGCCACCACCTTGTTTTTGTTCGGGAACGACGCCACCGGGTTAAAGCCTTGGCAGAAGTAGCCGTTGACCTTGCCCTGCGACATCATCTCGAAGTACTGCAGCACGTCGTAGCCCTTGTCCCACTTCGGCAGCCAGTCAAAGCCCCAGCTGTTGTCCTTCTGCGCCTTGTCGCCGTAGAAGGTCTTCATCATGCTGACGAAGAATTTCGGGTAGTTGCCCCAGTAGTTCACCTGGCCCGGCAGCAGCGCCTTCGGCGTGTTGGCCTTCAGGTAGGTCTCGAGATCGGTCTGTTTCTCCGACGGCAGCGTCATGTAACCCGGCAGGCTCTGCGACAGCAGGCCGAGATCGGTCAGCCCCTGGATGTTGGAGTGGCCGCGCAGCGCGTTGACGCCGCCGCCCGCCATGCCCATGTTGCCGAGCAGCAGCTGGATCATCGCCATGGTACGGATGTTCTGCGCGCCGACCGAGTGCTGAGTCCAGCCCAGGGCATACAGGAACGAAGCGGTTTTATCCGCGACGCAGGTTTCGGCGATGTATTCGCACACCTTGAGGAAATCGTCCTTCGGCGTGCCGCAGATGTTGGTCACCACGTCAGGCGTGTAGCGGCTCACGTGCTGCTTCAGCAGGTTCCACACGCAGCGCGGATCCTGCAACGTGACGTCGCGCTTGGCGAAGCCGTTCTCGTCGAACTGGTAGTTCCAGGTGGTTTTGTCGTACTTGCGGTTTTCCGCGTCGTAGCCGCTGAACAAGCCGTCTTCGAAGGCAAAGTCTTCCCGCACCAGCAGGCTGGCGTTGGTGTAGGCCTCGACGTACTCGCGGTTAAACTTGTTGTTGGTCATCAGATACAGCAACACGCCCGACAGGAAAGCGATGTCGGTCCCGGAGCGGATCGGCGTGTAGAAGTCCGCCACCGATGCGGTTCGGGTAAAGCGCGGATCGATCACGATCAGCTTGGCATTGTTGTGTATTTTGGCTTCCATCGCCCAGCGGAACCCCACCGGATGCGCTTCCGCCGCATTACCGCCCATGACGATAATCAAATTCGCGTTCTTGATATCAACCCAGTGGTTGGTCATCGCACCGCGACCAAATGTTGGAGCAAGACTTGCTACCGTTGGTCCGTGTCAGACACGCGCCTGGTTGTCTACGGCAAGCATGCCGAGAGCGCGACTAAATTTTTGCGACAGAAAACCGGTTTCGTTGCTGGCGGCCGAGGCGCACAGCATGCCGGTGGTCAGCCAACGGTTGACGGTAACGCCCTGGTCGTTGGTTTTGATGAAGTTAGCGTCACGGTCTTCTTTCACCAGCTTGGCGATGCGGGTAAAGGCGTCGTCCCAGCTGATGCGCTGCCATTTGTCCGACCCCGGCGCCCGGTATTCCGGGTACTTGAGGCGGCTTTCGCTGTGGATAAAGTCAACCAGGCCGGCGCCTTTCGGGCAAAGCGCACCGCGGTTTACCGGGTGATCAGGATCCCCTTCGATATGGAAAATGCTTTCTTTGGCGTTTTTGGCGCCATCACCAAGGCTGTACATCAACAGCCCACAGCCGACGGAACAATACGTACAGGTATTACGGGTCTCGCGGGCGCGCAGCAGTTTGTACTGCCGGGTTTCCGCCAACGCCACTTCGGGGGCAAAGCCCAGCGCGGCCACCGTCGTTCCTGCCATACCGCCAGCGCAGATCTTAAAGAACTGCCTTCTGCTGACCTGCATGGGGGTCTCCTTTACTCTCGATTGTCACATTGTTCAAATGGCGCTCCTCGCCAAAACGGCGGAGCGCTAATGTCACTGTTGTTATGCTGATACGCGACGCGGCGATATTACCACAGCGTGCTTGTGGTTGTTACACACTCGTGCTCATTCAGTGAACGCATTGGCACATTTCGATACATTTCGGCGTCGCAGCAGGCTCGGCGCTCTCTACAGTATAGAGAGCAACCAACGCATCGGCGCCAAGGCATGAAGAGGCGCTCAAGGCCTCTTTTCTATCAGTATGTTAACGCAGCGATTTGTTCATTAACCACACAGTCAGCAGGGCATTGATAATCATTTTCAATATCATTTAATTAACTATAATGATCCGACTGCTTACGCGGTGCTCGCCCTTTGCGCCGCCCATACACCACTGGAGATGATGATTATGAGTTATTCACTGCCATCCCTGCCGTACGCTTACGACGCACTGGAACCGCATTTCGACAAGCAGACGATGGAAATCCATCACACCAAACACCATCAGACCTACGTCAACAACGCCAACACCGTGCTGGAAGCTTACCCTGAGCTGGCCAAATACAGCGTTGAAGAGCTGATCCAGGATCTGGATAAAGTCCCTGCCGACAAACGCACCTTCATGCGCAACAACGCCGGCGGCCACGCCAACCACAGCTTCTTCTGGAAAAACCTGAAAACCGGCACCACGCTGGGCGGCGATCTGAAAGCGGCCATCGAGCGCGATTTCGGCAGCGTTGAGAAATTCCAGGAAGAGTTCGAGAAAGCCGCAGCCACCCGCTTCGGTTCCGGTTGGGCCTGGCTGGTGCTGAAAGACGGCAAACTGGCCGTGGTGTCTACCGCTAACCAGGACAGCCCGCTGATGGGCGAAGCCGTCGCCGGCGCTTCCGGTTTCCCAATCATCGGTCTGGACGTGTGGGAACACGCTTACTACCTGAAATATCAGAACAAACGCCCTGACTACATCAAGGCGTTCTGGAACGTGGTCAACTGGGACGAAGCGGCCGCACGCTTCGCCGCGAAGAAGTAATTCGCCCCCGTTGATGAAGATGCCCGCCGCCGGCGGGTATTTTTTTGCCTGAAATCCGCTAAAGTTTGACCACTTCTTGCCGATGGTTTGTTCAATTGACGTTCGCCCGGAGAAGGAAAAACGCTATGGCGGCATTGCAAGCATTGGCAGGAAAGTTCACCCATCTCACCGTAGGTAAAAAGCTCGGCCTCGGCTTCGCGCTGTTGCTGCTGTTGGCGGTCGTCATCGCCGGCACCGGGGCGCAATACCTGCACATCATCGAATCCCGCGCCGATCGCATCGACTTCAGCAACCGGCTGAATGAGGAGATCAACCAGGCCAAATACAACCGCGCCATGTACGGCCAGACCTACCAGCCGGAGTATCTGCAGAACAACCGCGCCAATATCGATAACGCCGTCAAACTGATAGACCAGGGCCAGGCGTTGGACTGGGACGCCCAAAGCCGCAAGGATCTGCAGCGTCTGGTGACGCTGATTGGGGAATATCAGCAACAGCAAAAAATCTTTGAGCAGGCGGTCTCGGCGAAAGACGCGGTGCGCCAGAGCTGGAACATGTCGGAAGTGCAGGCCAGCCTGAGCCAGGTGGAGCGCCAGCTCACCAACGGCGATCTGCAGTTGGCCTTCATCCAGCTGAACCAGAAGCTGACCCAGGTGCGCTACGGCGCGCGCGGTCTGCTGCTGAGCCTGAACAAGGAAACCGAAGCGCCGCTGATGGCGGCCATCGACGACGCGCGCGACGCGGCCAACGCCTTGAGCCGCCGGGTCAACGACGCGCAGCGCCCGCAGCTGCAACCGCTGCTGGCTGCCCTGGACGATTACAAAAACCGTATCGCGGCCTACCTGCCGGCCTATGAGCACGAGCAGCAGATCAGCCGACAGCTCGGTGAACGCGCGCATGAGATCGGCACGCTGGTGAACGCCTTTATGCAGGACGAACTGGCGCAGACGCGCAGCAACATCAACCTGGCGCAGCTGCAGATGGGCATCACCACCCTGATCGCGATTATCGCCGGAGTGCTTATCGCCTGGCGCATCACGCTGCAGATCACCCGTCCGCTGCAAAGCACGCTGGCGATGGCGGAACGCATCGCCGGCGGCGATCTGCGCCAGGCGCAGACCAGCACCCGCCGCGATGAGTTGGGGCAGTTGCTGAACGCGGTGGCGGCGATGAGCCAAAATCTGCGCACCATGATTGAGAAGATCCAGATGGGGGTCAGCCAGGTCTCCACCGCTTCCGCGGAAATCGCCGCCGGCAACACCGATCTCTCCTCCCGCACCGAGCAGCAGGCGGCGGCGGTCGAGGAAACCGCCGCCAGCATGGAACAGCTGACCGCCACGGTGAAACAGAACGCCGACAACGCCCATCATGCCAATCAGCTGGCCACCGACGCCTCGCAGACCGCGCAACAGGGCGGCAAGCTGGTGGAGAACGTGGTCAGCACCATGCGCGATATTTCCAGCAGTTCGCAGCGTATCG
Source organism: Serratia sp. ME47 (assembly GCF_903970925.1). Classification (NCBI taxonomy): domain Bacteria; kingdom Pseudomonadati; phylum Pseudomonadota; class Gammaproteobacteria; order Enterobacterales; family Yersiniaceae; genus Serratia; species Serratia sp. ME47. The sequence goes on from NZ_CAJCKE010000015.1 coordinate 29,668, forward strand.
CAGAAATTACCACCCTGATCAACGGTATTGCCTTCCAGACCAACATCCTGGCGCTCAACGCCGCGGTGGAAGCGGCGCGCGCCGGCGAACAGGGACGCGGCTTCTCGGTGGTCGCCAGCGAAGTGCGCAGCCTGGCGAGCCGCAGCGCCCAGGCGGCGAAGGAGATCGAAGGACTGATCGCCGAATCGGTCAGCCGGGTGAAAACCGGCACTGAGTTGGTGGAAAGCACCGGCAATACCATGGAACAGATCGTCCGCTCGGTCACCCACGTGCGCGACATCATGGCCGAGATCGCCGCCGCCTCCGATGAACAGACGCGCGGCATCGCCCAGATTGGCCAGGCGATCGTCGAAATGGACCATACCACTCAGCAGAACGCCGCGCTGGTGGAAGAGTCCGCCGCCGCCGCCGATTCGCTGGAAGAGCAGGCCGACATGCTGTTGCAGAGCGTTTCGGTGTTCCGTTTGGCGGAGCAGACCGAACCCGCCGCCGTGAAAGCCGCTGCGCCGAAAGCGCCGGCCGTAAAACCCGCGGCCGCCAACGCCGCAGCGGAAGAGAACTGGACCACCTTCTGACGCCCTCAGGCGAGGAATATCCGTTCCTCGCCCTATCTTTGTGGCAACAGGTGGGTCGCGACTCCCCAATTCAACAAGTTAAAACCAGAGGCGGTCGCATCAAGCATTGCGTAGCCGCAATTGCGATGACCGTATCTGCGGAGGTCCTCCTGCGGGTCGGCCCCTTTAAGCCACCAAATCAGTGCCTGCAGAGCATGGCCGTGCGTAACAACACCAAGCGTTTGATTTTGTCCATCGACAGCCAGATCGGACAGACAAGCCATCAGGCGCCAGGCAACCTCATAAGCATTCTCCCCTCCCGGAGCCGACGCCTCTGCCTTACCGGCAAAGAGGCACTGCGTCGCTTCTGGATAATCGCGCATGGCCTGCGCATAAGATAATCCTTCCAGTCGGCCAAAATCTTGCTCCTGCAAACGCTCATCCATTTGCACAGTGCAGCCACATCTCTCAGCCAACGTCTCCGCTGTCGTAAAAGCCCGACCAGCCGGTGAACTGATCAACAAAGTGACCGATAACATTTGCAAGCGAGCGCCAAGCCCAGCGATTTGACGTCGCCCCTCTTCTGTCAGCGGACTGTCACTTCGCCCCTGAATAATCCCCGAGCGGTTCCATTCTGACTCCGCATGCCTCAATACAATGAAACGCATGGTTTTTTCTCGACGATAAAAGCCTAAATATAGACAGGAAAAACACATCCTTCCGTACAGGTAAACGCCGGGTAGTGTACGAGAACAACTCAGGCTATGCTGAGCCCTCGACGCGAGACACGGAGGCGCACATGCATCACCCAGACGTTTACATCGGCAGCATTCAACCCTATGAAGGCGGGCGCCCCAGCGCCATCGCCAAACGCCAGGTGGATGGCGCCATCCGGCTCACGCCGCTCGGCCTGGAAGGCGACGAACAGGCCGAAAAAAGCTACCACGGCGGGCCGGACCGCGCGCTGTGCCACTACCCGCGCGAGCATTATGCCCACTGGCGCGAGCAGTTTCCGGCGCAGGCCGAGCAATTTTGCGCCCCGGCCTTCGGCGAGAATATCTCCACCGAAGGGCTGACCGAACACAATGTGTTTATGGGCGACATCTTCCGCTGGGGCGAGGTGCTGATCCAGGTCACCCAGCCGCGCTCGCCGTGCTTCAAGCTCAATTATCACTTCGCCATCGAGGACATTTCGGTGCTGATGCAGCAAAGCGGCCGCTGCGGCTGGCTGTATCGGGTGGTGTCGCCGGGCGCGGTCAGCGGCGATCGTCCGCTGGCGCTGGCGGCGCGCAACAGCGATGTGTCGGTGGCCGAAGCCATCGCCATCGCCTGGCACATGCCGTTCGATGCGGAACAGTATCGCCGCCTGTTGGCGGTGGCCGGCCTCTCCGCCAGCTGGAGCAAGACCATGCTCACTCGGCTCGCCGAAGGGCGCCTTGAGGATTTCAACCGCCGCCTGCTCGGCCATTGAAAGCGCGGGCGGAAAAATGAAAAACGTGCGCCGAATGCCGCGTTAACCCTTTTCTTCCGCCTATACTGTAGCCGCACGTTTTTTCAGCCAGGAGCCAGGTATATGACCACCCCGACCCATTCGATTCATCACGCCGCCGCCGAGGGCTATCAGGCCAATGCCGATCGCTATGTGAAAGGCCGGCCGGATTACCCGCCGGAAATCGCCGCCTGGCTGCGTGACGTCATCGGCCTGCACGCCGGCATGACGGTCATCGATCTCGGCGCCGGCACCGGCAAGTTCACCCCGCGCCTGCTGGAAACCGGCGCGCAGGTGATCGCCGTCGAACCGGTGCCGCAAATGCTGGAAAAACTGTCGGCGGCGCTGCCGCAGGTGAAAACGCTGGCGGGCACCGCCGACGCGATCCCGCTACCGGACGAGTCGGTGGATGCCGTGGTGTGCGCCCAGTCCTTCCACTGGTTCGCCACGCCGCAGGCGCTGGCGGAAATCCAGCGCATTCTCAAGCCCGACGGCAAACTCGGCCTGGTGTGGAACATGCGCGATGCGCGCGTCGGTTGGGTGCGTAAACTGAATCAGATCGTCGATAGCCACGAAGGCGATGCGCCGCGTTTCTATACCGGCGAATGGCGCAAACTCTTCCCGTTCAAAGGCTTTGAACCGCTGCAGGAGCAGGTGTTTATGCTCGGCCACCGCGGCGCGGTGGAGGACGTGATCTACAACCGCGTGCGTTCAACCAGCTTTATCGCCGCGCTGCCGCAGCCGCAACAGGAGCAGGTTATCGATCGGTTGCGCCAACTGGTGGCGGAAGAAGAGGAACTGCGGGGCAAGGACACGGTCACCGTGCCCTATCAGACCAAGGCGTATTTCACCACCAAGGTCTGACGCCCGGGGATTCAGAACGCTTTCTTGGCGTAGCCGGTGACCGCTTTCAGGCCCATCTCGCGGCCCAACGCGGTCATCGGGTGCACTACGATCAGCCCGCGCGCGCTTTTCTTCAGCGCGCCCATATCGGCCTGCTCTTTCTTGGTGATCTCGCGGCTGAACGGCAGCTGGCTCAGCTTCTGCGCTTCGGCGCTCAGCTTCTCGCCGCGCACGTTTTTCAGGCGCTCGATCTCCGTCGCCAGTTTCTCTTTCTCTTTGGTGTGCTGCGCGATCAACTCAGGGTTGCCCTGTTGGATCACGGTGGCGTCTTTGTGGTTCAAGGCGTCCAGCAGGTCGCTCAGGCGCTTGATCTCTGCCTTTTCTTTCTCTTTCATGGTCTCTGGCCCGTTGTGCCCAAAATGGCACGCTAATCAATGATACCGGCATTGTAGCAAAAGGCGCGCGCCGTTACCCGTCCTGCGCAATGCCGGGCGGCAGGCCGCTCATCTCGCAGGCCCTGGCGCCGAGCCGAGCCAGCGCCTGGGTGTAGCGCGCGTTGAACGGGTAGCAGCAGGAGAGCCGCAGCGCGTTGCGGTAGCGCCCGCTCGGGGAATACAGGGTGCCCGGCGTCAAACAGATCTGCTCCTCCAGCAGCTGATGGAACAGCGCCACGCTGTCCACGCCGGGAGGGAATTCGACCCAGAACACGAAGCCGCCCGCCGGCTGCGTGGCCAGCGTGCCGCGCGGGAAATGCCGGGCGATCAGCGCCCTCGCCTCGTCGACCTGCGCCGCATAGCGCTTGCGCAGGTTGCGCAAATGGTGATCGTAGCCGCCGCTCTCCAGGAAGGTCGCCAGCGTTTCCGACAGCAGCTGCGACTCGGACATCGACGACACCGCCTTCAGCTTGCGCAACGCCTCGTGAAAACGGCCGCCGCAGATCCAGCCGACGCGAAAATCCGGCGCCAGCGTTTTGGTGAAGCTGGAGCAAAACAGCACCCAGCCGTCGCGATCGAACGCCTTCACCGCCGGCGACAGCGCGCCGCCAAACTGGATCTCGGCATACAGCCCATCTTCAATCAACGGCACCTGATGATCGTTCATCAGCCGCGCCAGCCGCTTTTTCGCCGCCAGCGGCATGGTGCAACCCAGCGGGTTTTGCACCGTCGGCATGGCGATCACCGCATTCAGCCGCTTCTCGTTCAGCAGCAGCTCCAGCGCGTCCAGCGACAGCCCCAGCTGGGGATCGGTAGGGATTTCCAACGCTTTCAGCCCCAGGCTGGCCAGCAGCGGCAGCAGATAAAAGTAGGTCGGCGACTCCAGCCCGACGCAGTCGCCCGGTTTGGTGGTGACGCGCAGCGCCAGCTGCAGCGCCTCCATGCAGCCGTGGGTCAACACCACGTCGCCCGGCTCCAACAGCATGCCGAGCGTCATTGAGCGGCGGGCGATCTGCTGACGCAGCCGCAGGCTGCCGGGCGGCAACGGATATTGTCCGATCAGATCCGGCTGGCGGCGCAGTTGGGAAGACAGCATGCGCCCCAGTTTGCCGCCGGGATAGAAATCACTGGTCTGCGGGCAGGCCAGCGCAATGTTGGTGAAGGCCGGGTTCTGCTGGGCGGCGAACACCGTATCGATCAACGCCAGCACGTCGTCCGCCGGCGGCTCGATGCGGCCGCTGGGCGCCGAGGCCATCTTCAGCGCCGGCAGCGTGCTGCGGACATAAAACCCCGACTGCGGCCGCGCTTCGATCAGCCCGCGATCCTCCAGCGTGCGGTAAGCCGACACGACGGTATTGATGCTGACGCGATGGGTTTGCGCACAGCGCCGCACCGAAGGCAAGCGGTCGCCGGGCTGTAGCGTGCCGCGGCGAATGGCTTCGGCCAGCGTATCCGCCAGCTGCAGGTAACGGGTATCCGGGGTTTCATCGAGCAAGGTCACAGTTTCTCTCCAGGCAATGGGTACAGTTTACATTTCATACAACTGTAACCATGACAATATCCGATTTGTGATTCTGTCACCATCCCATCGCAGCGATTATGCTGATCCTCTCGTTATTACCGTCATTTTCACGTTCAAGGAACCTGCCATGCTGGACTCCGCCTTTGTCAGCTACGTCACCGTCATGTCGATCACTCCCGGCCCCAACAACCTGCTGCTGGCCTCGTCGGGCGTTAACTTCGGCCTGCGCCGCACCCTGCCGATGCTGTTCGGCATCTGCGTCGGTTGTGCGGTACAGCTGGCGATCATTATCCCGCTGCTGGCGCTGGCGCTGAGCTGGGCCGGCGTCATCCGCCTGCCGCTGGCGGTGATCGGCTGCGCCTATCTGCTGTGGCTGTCATGGAAGCTGTTTCAGGCGGCCTCGCCGGACGCCAAAGAACAGGCGCAGCCGATGAGCCTGCTCAGCGGCGCGCTGTTTCAGGCGGTCAACCCCAAGGCCTGGCTGATGGTGATCAACGTGGCGATCCTGTTCACCCCGCGCGAAGGCGCCACTTTCGTCCATACGCTGTCTATCATCGCCGGTTTCGCGCTGCTGAACTTGCCGTGCGTGCTGCTGTGGGCGGTGTTGGGCGACCGGTTGCGCAACGCGCTGCGGGTCACCTGGAAACTGCGCGCCTTCAACGGCGTGATGTCCGGGCTGATGGCCGCCACCGCGCTGTGGTTGCTGTTCGACGAATGGCGCGCGGCCTTCGCTTAGCCGCGGCCGAGAGGAGAGAGTCGGGAAGGTTGTTTGGCGCCGATGCCGGCGATCAGGTCGGTAATGGACAGCACCATGGTGGAGCGCACCATCTGCTGATAGCGCTGGCGCTGCATGGCGATCAGCGCTTCATCCGCCTCGCCCGGCTGCAGGAAGGTCGGCACCGGCGGCAGCGCGGCCACGCAGTGCAGCTCGCCGAACGGCCCGAGGATTTCGTCGTCGACGAAGCGGTATTCCGAACCGTCGTGGTTCAGCTCTTCGCGCATCGCCATCAGCAGTTCGGCGTCTTCATATTCGTGGCGGGAGATCACCCCCAGCCCGTACATCAGCTTCAGGCGTACCGACAGCTCCCCCAGCGGGCCGCTGCCGGACAATAGCGGTTCGACGGCATATTTCACCGCATAGTCGTCCTTGCGGAATACCTGCACCACCAGCACGTTGAGCGCTTCCGCCAGCAGCTCTACCGCCGCGATCAGGAAGCTGCGCACCGTTTTGCCCGCGTTCAGCTTTTCCAGAACCTGGTTTTCAAATGCCTGTGCTTCTTCCATCGTCGCTTTTCGAAAGGCGTGGGGAGGGCCGTCGATGCCGAACTCGGGTTCCAGGAGCGCAGCAAGCTGCGCTCGGGTGTTCATCATCACGATTCTACTTGTGCATGGCGTTATACACAGCAACGGCCTCTTCTACAACCTCGCTTTCCGCCGGCAGGCCGGAAATTTGCGCCAGCGCGGCTTTCGGCCCGAGCGTGTTCAGCAGTTCCGCCAGTTCCTGCGCCTGCGGATCCTGTTCGCTGCGGTAGCTCATGGCGGCGGCGATGCCCTGGATCAGGTTGGCATGCGGCAGGCCGTATTCCAGCGTGCCCAGCAGCGGTTTGATCAGGCGATCGCCGGCGCTCAGTTTACGCAGCGGCTGGCGCCCTACGCGCTCGACGTCGTCGTGCAGATACGGATTTTCAAAGCGGCCGAGGATTTTGTTGATGTAGGCGGCATGCTTGTCGGCGTCGAAGCCGTAACGCTTGATCAGCACCGCGCCGCTCTCTTCCATCGCCCCTTTCACCACGCGGCGGATCGCCGGGTCGAGAATGGCGTCGCGAATGGTTTGCAGCCCGGCCCGTTGACCGAGGTAGGCGGTGATGGCGTGGCCGGTGTTGAGGGTGAACAGCTTGCGCTCGACGAACGCCATCAGGTTGTCGGTCAGTTCCATGCCGGCGATCGCCGGTGGCTGGCCTTTAAACTGCGTCTGATCGACGATCCATTCGCTGAAGGTTTCCACCGTCACTTCCAGCGGATCGCTGCTGTCCGCCGGCGGCACAATGCGGTCGACCGCCGAATCGACGAAGCCGACGTGCTGTTCAACCCATGCCTGCTCGTCCTGCGGCAGCGCGGCGAACACGTGCTGCTTCAGCTGGCTGGTGCCGCGCACCATGTTCTCGCAGGCGATGATGTTCAGCGGCTGCACATTGCCCTGCTGATGGCGCAGCACCAGCCCTTTGGCGATCGTGCCGGCGATTTTGGCGAGAATTTGCGGGCCAACGGCGGTGGTCACCAGATCCGCCTCGGCGATCAGCGCCGCCGCGGCCTCGCTGCCGCTGTTGACGGCGCTGACGTTGTTGACGCGCTCCACGCGCTCTTGCTCGCCCACCACGTGCACCGAGTAGCTTTTTCGGCTGTTCAGCAGATCCAGCACCGTTTGATTGACGTCGGCGAAGGTCACCTCAACCCCCGCGTCCGCCAGCAGCTTGCCGATAAAACCACGGCCGATATTCCCTGCGCCAAAATGTAATGCTTTCATAACTCTACCTTCTTAATGTCGAAGGGTGCAGCAAGCTGCACCCTTTAAAATGATTCCGTTATCCGGCTTTTTTGCCGCCGAGCAGGTCCAGCACTTCCTGAACGCTGGTGGTATTCGCCAGCCGCTCGATCACGCTCTCGTCATCCAGCGCGTTGGTCAGGCTGGTGATCACCTGAATATGCTCGTTGTTGCGCGCGGCGATGCCGATCACCAGACGGGCCACTTCATCCTCTTCATCGCCGAAGCGCACGCCCTGTGGGTACTGACAGAACACCACGCCGGTGCGCAGCACCCGGTCTTTGGCCTCGATGGTGCCGTGCGGCACGGCGATCGATTCGCCCAGGTAAGTGGAGGTGAGCTTTTCGCGCTCCAGCATCGCCGGCACGTATTCCGCCTCGACGTAGCCGCCCTTCACCAGCTGCTCGCCGGCGAAGCGGATCGCCTGCTCTTTGTCGCTGGCCTGCAGGTTGAGGAACACGTTGCTCTCGCTCAGCTTGAACAGGTTCGGTTCCCCGGCTTCAAAGCTGTCGTCCAGCGCGCCCAGCACCTTCTGCTGGTTGTCGGTGGTTTTGTTGACCGCCACCAAACGCTCGACCAGATCGCTGTACAGCTTGCTGTCGAGGAAGTTGGTCAGCGAGATGTGCTGGGCCTGCGGCGCGTGGCGCATCGCGCGCTCGGTCAGATCGCGGTGGGTGATCACCAGATCCACGTCGTCCGGCAGGCTGTTGATGGCGCTGTTGGTCACCGAGATGTTCTTCAGCCCGGCGTCGGCCACTTTCTTGCGCAGCACCCCGGCGCCCATGGCGCTGGAACCCATGCCCGCATCGCAGGCGACGATGATTTTGCGCACGGTGCTCAGATCGCCGTCGACCGATGCCGGCGCCGCCGCGCCGCCTTTGGACTGCGATTTCATCTCTTGCATGCGACGGGTCGCGGCTTCCAGATCGTCATCCTCTTTCACCTTGGAGGTTTTCAGCAGGAAAGCGGATACCACGAAGGAGACGGCGAAGGCTGCGCATACCGCCGCAATGTTGGCGAAGTAAGCGCCTTTCGGCGTCATCGCCAGCACCGCCAAAATCGAACCCGGGGAAGCCGGAGAAACCAGGCCGCCGTTCAGCATCGTCAGGGTGAAGACGCCGGTCATGCCGCCCAGGATCACCGCCAGCAGCAAGCGTGGGTTCATCAGCACGTAGGGGAAGTAGATTTCGTGGATGCCGCCCAGGAAGTGAATGATCGCCGCACCGCCGGCGGATTGCTTGGCGCTACCTCGGCCAAAGAACATGTAGGCCATCAGCACGCCCATGCCCGGACCTGGGTTGGCTTCTATCAGGAAGAACACCGATTTGCCGGCTTCCGTGGCCTGCTGAATACCCAGCGGCGAGAAGATGCCGTGGTTGATGGCGTTGTTCAGGAACAGGATTTTCGCCGGTTCAACGAAGATGGACGCCAATGGCAGCAGGTTGTTCGTCACCATCACGTGCACGCCCGCGGCCAACAGTTTGGAGAGCACCTCCACCAGCGGCCCGATGCCCAGGAAGGCCAGGATCGCCAGCAGCATGCCGATGATGCCGGCGGAGAAGTTGTTCACCAGCATTTCAAAGCCGCTTTTGATCTTGCCGTCCACCCAGCGGTCGAAATGCTTGATGGCCCAGCCGCCCAGCGGGCCGGCGATCATCGCGCCGAGGAACATCGGCATGTCGGCGCCGACGATGACGCCCATGGTGGTGATGGCGCCGACCACGCCGCCGCGATCGCCACCCACCAGCCGCCCGCCGGTGTAGCCGATCAGCAGCGGCAGCAGGTAGGTGATCATCGGGCCGACCAGCTTGGCTAAGGTTTCATTCGGCAGCCAGCCGGTTGGAATGAATAGCGCGGTGATAATCCCCCAGGCGATAAAGGCGCCGATGTTGGGCATCACCATGTTGCTCAGGAAGCGGCCAAAGTTTTGCACTTTAACCTTGATGTCTGGTGAAAACATAAAACACACCCCTATTGTTACGCGCTGACAATAGAGCGCGTGATTATTGTTGTGACGATCCAGCCGTGTTGCCGCTGTATGCGAAACGGACTCTATCACGCTGTTTTTGTCACGCGAACTTCACGGATTTTTTGTGATACAAATCACACACAACACCCCAACAAACCCTCATTTATAGTGATTTAGATCACACTTATGACGTGTAAAAAAAGCACAGTGAGAACAAAGTCGCCACAAAACCCCCAATAAGGTGACTATGATCACATTTTTAAATTGGCGTTTTGTTTTTGAATTGTGACATTAGTCACAATTTATTTTTAGCTGCAGCGCCGATCGCAACGCTCTGTTTGATCTTCCCTGTGAGCACTCATCCCGCCGGGAACTAGCGAAGTGATGAATGAAAGAAAACTACATTGCCTAATGAATGGATTAATTGAAGTGTAGTACAGAAGCCTGCGCAATAAACCAGCAAGCGATTGGAAACGCTGAGGGGAAATAAAACAGGCCGGCAATGCCGGCCTGTTTCGCGCCTGGACGCGTTATTATTGCGTCACGCTTTGAATGGTTTTCTGCGCATTCATCAGGTTCTGCTGCTTAGCCACCAGATTCGACATCATGGTGTTGTATTGCGCCACCTGCTGCGCAGTGCGGAACTGCACGCCGTTGTTGTTGAAGCTGACCTGATTGCCCTGGCTCTGCAGGAAGTCGCCGACCTGCACCAGATCCTGCACAAAGCTGGCGGTAGTCGGGATCGCCGGCATCAAGGCGTTGGCCGGTGCGGTGACTATCTTGTCATAGGCCTGGTTGTACACCGCCTTCAGATCGTCAGGCTGCTTCAGCGCCGCGTGGGCAGTATCCGCCTGCGATTTGGCCGACTGGATCTGCTGGCCCAACAGGTTCAACGCCCCGACCGATTGCTGCAGCGCGTCGCGTTTGTTCAGGTAGTCCTGCGCGGTGCGGATCTGGTTAATCTGATCCAGCGCCGGGGTCAGGCTGGCGCCGACCGATTTGGACAACTGCTGCGAAAAACCGACCAAAATCGCGTAATCGCCGGCATAGTTGCCGAACTTCTGCTTCTGATCTTCGCTCAGCGTGGGGATGTTCGCCCCGCTGCGCATCACGGTATTCTGTAAGTAATCGATAAATGCTTTGCGCTGTTCCGGCTCTTTATCGCCGCAGGCGGTCAATTGCATGACCACCAACAATGCCAATACCGGTGCCAACCAACGCGCGAAACCTCTGCTCTGGATCCCTACCGCCATGTGACATAACTCCTGTTATAAACCTGCTTTTTCATTGGACTCCGCCCCTTTTTCCGCACTCCGTGCGCCTATAAGAATAGATCAACTGGCGGCGTTCCGATACGCGATTCCGCTTGCGGTGAACATTGTCTCGGCCGGAGGCGGTTGAACATCGTGCGCAAAACGCACTGAGGTTCATTGCCGTCGGCGACCGGACGCTTCAATTTCCCCAAGTCGCCCCCCAAGTCGCCCCCCAAGTCGCCCCCCAAGTCGCCCCCCAAGTCGCCAGGCGACCTTGCCTTCGCACCCAGGAAACGGAAATAAAAAAGGCGCCCGCAGGCGCCTTTTCACAGCAAAGAATCGCTTACTGCAGCACGGAGATATCCGCCACCTGCAGGAACAGCTCGCGCAGTTTGCTCAGCAGCGTCAGACGGTTAACGCGCACTTCCGCATCGTCCGCCATCACCATCACGTTGTCGAAGAACGCATCCACCGGCTCACGCAGCGCGGCCAGTTCCACCAGCGCTTCCTGGTAGTTGCCCGCCGCGAAGTACGGCTGCAGCTTGTCGCGCAGCACCACCAGGTGAGTCGCCAGCTGGATCTCCGCCGCATCCTTCAGCACCGAGGCGCGCACGCTGTCGTTCAGCGTTTCGCTAGACTTGGCCAGAATGTTGGAGACGCGTTTGTTGGCCGCAGCCAATGCCGCCGCCTCGTCCAGCGTGCGGAAATGGGATACCGCCTTGACGCGCGCGTCGAAGTCGGCCGGTTTGGTCGGACGGCGCGCCAGCACCGCCTGAATGGTATCGACCGCGTGGCCTTCTTCCTGATACCAGGCGCGGAAACGACCCAGCATGAATTCCACCACGTCGTCGACCACCTTGGCATTGGTCAACTTGCTGCCGTACAGGCGCACGGCCTCTTCGGTCAGAGTCTGCAGATCCAGCGGCAGGTTTTTCTCGACGATGATACGCAACACGCCCAGCGCGGCGCGGCGCAGCGCGAACGGGTCTTTATCGCCCTTCGGATGCTGCCCGATGCCGAAGATGCCGGCCAGGGTGTCCATCTTGTCGGCGATCGCCAGCGAGCAGGCCACCAGCGACTGCGGCAGCGCATCACCGGCGTAGCGCGGCTGATACTGCTCGTTCAGGGCAACGGCGACATCTTCCGCCTCACCGTCGTGGCGCGCATAGTGCATGCCCATCACGCCCTGGGTGTCGGTGAATTCGAACACCATGTTGGTCATCAGGTCGCACTTCGACAACAGGCCAGCGCGGGTGGCGTGGTTGACGTCGGCGCCAATCTGGCCGGCAACCCAGCCCGCCAGCGCCTGGATGCGATCGGTTTTGTCGCGCAGGGTGCCCAGCTGCTGTTGGAACAGCACGGTTTCCAGGCGCGGCAGGTTGTCTTCCAGACGTTTTTTGCGGTCGGTGTTGAAGAAGAACTCGGCGTCGGCCAAACGCGGACGCACCACCTTCTCGTTGCCGGAGATGATCTGCTGCGGGTCTTTCGACTCGATGTTGGCCACGAAGATAAAGTTAGGCAGCAGTTTGCCCGCGGCGTCGTACACCGGGAAATACTTCTGGTCGCCCTTCATGGTGTACACCAGCGCTTCCGCCGGCACCGCCAGGAATTTCTCTTCGAATTTGGCGGTCAGCACCACCGGCCATTCCACCAGCGAGGCCACTTCTTCCAGCAGGCTGTCGCTCAGATCGGCCTTGCCGCCGATCTTCTGCGCCGCCAGTTCGGCGTCGCGTTTGATAAGGGCTTTGCGCGCTTCGTAGTCAGCGACCACTTTGCCGCGCTCCAGCAGGATCTGCGGATATTGGTCGGCATTGTCGAGGGTGAACTCGGCTTCGCCCATGAAGCGGTGGCCGCGCACGGTGCGCGCGGATTCGATGCCCAGCACGGTGCCCGGGATCAGATCGGCGCCCAGCAGCATCGTGACGGTGTGCACCGGACGCACGAACTGCACGTCGGAATCGCCCCAGCGCATCAGTTTCGGGATCGGCAGCTTGCCGAGCGCGGTGCTGACCATGCCGGCCAGCAGTTGTTGCGCCGACTGGCCTTTGACATGGGCGCGGTACATCAACCACTCGCCCTTGTCGGTCACCAGGCGCTCCGCCTGATCGACGGTGATGCCGCAGCCGCGCGCCCAGCCTTCGGCCGCTTTGCTCGGTTTGCCTTCGGCGTCGAACGCCTGAGCGATCGCCGGGCCGCGTTTTTCAATTTCGCGATCGGCCTGCGCCGCGCTCAGGTTGGCCACTTTCAGCGCCAGGCGGCGCGGTGCGGCGAACCAGCTCACGTCACCGTGTTCCAGGCCGGCGTTGTCCAGCTCGGCGGTGAAGTTGGCGGCGAAAGATTCCGCCAGGGAACGAAGAGCCTTCGGCGGCAGCTCTTCCGTGCCGATTTCCACCAGGAAAGTCTGTTGAGTCATGGCTGCCTCTTAGTTCTCGTTCTTCTTGTTGCACATCGGGAAGCCCAGCGCTTCGCGGGAAGCGTAGTAGGCTTCGGCAACGGCTTTGGTCAGCGTGCGGATGCGCAGAATGTAGCGTTGACGCTCGGTCACCGAAATCGCCTTGCGCGCGTCCAGCAGGTTGAAGGTATGGCCCGCCTTCAGGATGCGTTCGTAGGCCGGCAGCGGCAGCGGTTTTTCCAGCGCCAGCAGCGATTGGGCTTCTTTCTCGTACTGCTCGAAGCAGGAGAACAGGAAGTCGACGTCGGCGTATTCGAAGTTGTAGGTGGACTGCTCCACTTCGTTCTGATGGAACACGTCGCCGTAGGTGGTGACGCCCAGCGGGCCGTTGCTCCACACCAGATCGTACACGCTGTCCACGCCCTGGATGTACATCGCCAGACGCTCCAGGCCATAGGTGATCTCGCCGGTCACCGGCTTGCACTCCAGGCCGCCGACCTGCTGGAAGTAGGTGAACTGCGTCACTTCCATGCCGTTCAGCCACACTTCCCAACCCAGGCCCCAGGCGCCGAGCGTCGGGTTTTCCCAGTTGTCTTCCACGAAGCGGATGTCGTGGATAGTCGGATCCAGACCCAGCTCTTTCAGCGAGCCCAGGTAGAGTTCCTGAATGTTGTCCGGCGATGGCTTAATCACCACCTGGAACTGATAGTAGTGCTGCAGACGGTTCGGGTTTTCGCCGTAGCGGCCGTCGGTCGGGCGACGGGATGGCTGCACATAAGCGGCGGCCATCGGCTCCGGCCCCAGTGCGCGCAGGCACGTCATCGGGTGTGAGGTTCCCGCGCCGACTTCCATGTCCAATGGTTGAACGATGGTGCAGCCCTGGCGCGCCCAATAATCCTGCAGTGTCAGGATCAGGCCCTGGAAGGTCTTGGTATCAAACTTTTGCATGTTGAATTCGCACGCGATACAAGTGGATTTATATGGAATGCGCCAGTATACCCTTTGACCGTAAGATATACAGCCAGAATCCGGCAACAAGTGCGAATCGGGGCGAGAAGCGCTGGATTTTCACCCGTCGGCCAAGAAAAACGTCGGCGGCATCGGCGCCGCAGAGGGCGAGGTAACCGCACCGCTTTCGCAGGCTCGGGTATCGGCTGGCTTTAGAGAAACGCCGATTCATCTCCCGCATGCTTCCACTACCGGCAGCTTGAGGCTTCTTCGACAAACAACAGGCGTGTTGAACAATATTCAAATAAGTGAATGGAATGAAAAAAAACATAACTCAGTGTTATATATTTACTTTATTCTCACCAACGCGGCATCGACTGAAATTTACTTGCCATAGTGACTCTGGTAGTATAACAAGAACAAATAACAGCCGCAGCTAAAAAGCCATTTAAGTCGCTTAGGAAAAAGATTGAAAATGATAGAGCTCTTTGACGTAGACTATAATTTGCTGCCAGATAACAGATCGAAAGAACTATTCTCTTTAAGAAAAAAAACGTTTAAAGACCGTTTAGACTGGCTCGTTAATTGCGAAAATAACATGGAGTTTGACGAATACGACAACCGTCACGCCACCTATATTTTCGGTACCTACCAAGATCACGTCATTTGCAGCTTGCGATTTATCGAAACGAAATACCCAAACATGATCAGCGATGGCGTATTCGACAATTACTTTAACGATATAAAACTCCCCGAAGGGAATTACGTTGAAGCCAGCAGATTATTTATAGACAAGGCGCGCATTCAAGCACTTCAACTCCATCAAGCGCCAATTAGCACCATGCTTTTCCTGTCGATGATAAACTATGCAAGAAGCTGCGGCTACGAAGGCATATACGCCATTATCAGTCACCCGATGCGCATTATTTTCCAACGCTCCGGCTGGCATATCTCGGTGGTAAAAACCGGATGCTCCGAAAAGAATAAAAATATTTATCTGATCTATCTGCCGATAGACGATGCCAACCGGAACAGATTGCTGGCGCGCATCAACCAACACGCCACAAAGTGGGATAACCCGTTGGATTCCTGGCCATTATCCTTCCGAGTCAGCGAGAAGCGGCCGGATGAGCTGCAGCTCCACACCTAACCTGATGGCATGTTTGGCATTGGTGACGCCAAGCTTTTTGACGGCGTTGCCGATGTGATATTTTACGGTGGTGAGTTTTATTCCCAGGATAAGGGCAATTTCTTGATAGGATTTACCTAAGCTCGCCCAGTAGATGATCTCATTTTCACGCTTGGAGAAAAACTCTCGCTGGTTCATTTTTTCAAAGTCAGCAGGCGTGCTCATTTCCTGGTAGAGCGCAGTCATTTTGCCGTGCATGGTAATCAGCAGCATTTGAATTTCGGCCTTATTATTGTCAATCTGCTGTTCAACATCCGCATCACAATGCTTATCCAACATAATGGATAACACCACCAGATTATGATGATGATCGTGCAAGACGAAAGTATACCCATTAATAATATTGTAGTTCTTGGCCATATCAAAAATCTTTGGCAATTTTAATCCTGCGCCAATTTCCAAATCTTTATCCCAGGTAAACGGGGTGATTCTATGCGATGCGGTAATCAAAACGGGATCAATAAACTGATAGTTGTTTTTGATATAAAACTCGAACCACTCCGTTCTATTGGAAATGATTGAAAAGCTAGTCGGATTTCTTTTATTCATTATAGCATAGGCATATTTTATATTATTGTATTTGCTCAGCCCGCTTTCCAACTCTTCTTTTATAGAGGCATTAATGGTTTCATTATTGAAAAAAAAGTTAGACACTCACCAATCCTCTTCAAGAAATAACATCACTATAAAACTGAGAAGAGTATAACCCGGTTGCGCCGCCAAGTAAATTAAACCGACAGGCATAATAGGAAGCGTTAATAATCAACAGGCGTTTTAAAGAGTCAATTAAAATAATTTCGGAGGGGAAATTAATTTAATCGAGAAATAAGCGCGTCGCTGAAGAAGGGGCGGCAGAGGGCATTATCCGGCAAAGAAACACAAAGAAAACAAAATCATAACAACTCGGCATCATGACATGCATCTGACAAAAGCGTTCTGTCGCGTTGAAGATGAGAGGGGGCCAGACAGGCAGGCGAAAACGCCCCGCATCCGATGATGAAGGGAAAAAGCCATTGACAGTGAAGATTTGGATATACAATAATAACCAAAATTTTCCCTGGTGTTGGCCAAGTGGCTACCTGATCCTTTATAGGATCAGTTTTTTTTTGTAGCGCTGTATTTTATCGTTATGCAATAACGATAAGAACTTTCAGCGATAAATGATAGTTGTACTAAAGTACAGTCTCATCCGCCCACATCGCCTCGCCATCTCGCCGTCACAGGCTCCATCCTCTCCCGAGAGTTCTCAGAAGCGCGCGCTGACGCCGACGTTATACATAAACTGCTCGCCGCTGCTCAGGCCGCCGGTTTGCGAGACGGTGGCGAAGGCCGACACTCTGTCCGTCAACGGCATGTTGGCCCCCAGCGTGACATCCACCCAGTTTTTGTCCTGACCCGCACTGTCGCGAGTAAATGAGGTTTGCGTCGATTTCAGGCCGCCGCCGGCGCGGTAGACGTCATCGCCGAACTGATGCTGATAACTCACTTCCGCATAGGGGTTAAACACGCCGAATTGCGTATCCAACCGCCAGCCCAACGCGCCGATCTGCGAATGATAGGTTTGATCGTTGAAGCGCATGGCGGTGCTGTCATCACCGTCTTCGCTGTAGCCGGACACATGGCTGTAATCCCAGGCGAACTGCGCCACCGGCCCGGTGGTGAGGTAAGCAGCGATAGGGAAGTCATAGCCGGCGGTCACGCGCGCGCCCCACTGCTTGCCGGAGGTCGAACCGGTTTCGGTGCGCGTCAGCGGCCCCAACCGCATGCTGCGACGGATGTCGTCATAATCCATCGTCGCATAGTGCAGATCGGCATTGACCCACCCCTGCTCGAATATGGCCAGCGAACTGAAGGCCGACAGCAGCACCCCACGCGCCTTGTAGTCATAGCGGCTGGAAGGATGCTGATCGTCGTTGGAACCGGCGATCAACGCACCGATCAACCAGCTGTCGGTCAGCTGATAGTCCACGCCGACGGTCAGGTTGTGGGTGGTGGCGTTGCCATCCCCCGCCGCCCGGTTATCGGCATAGTCATAGTGTTGGCCTGCGTAGCCGCCGAACACGCCCAGCGAGCCCTGCGGATTGTCGCCGTTGCGCAGCTGCTGGAAACGGCTGTCGAGCGTGGCGCGGCTGTCACGCGCCATCGCCGCCGTCGCCTGATTCAGCGCCACCACCTGCGCCGGGCCATCCAACACCGCCTGGATATAATCCGCAATCAGCAGGTGCGCCTGCGGGCTGGGGTGGAAATGGTCGGAGAACAGATAGGACTGGCCGGCGTCGAAGCCAGGCATGTCGGAACGGCAAACCGCCGAGGAAACGCCCGCCGGACAAGCCATGCCGGCCGTGTTGGCGAAGCCGAACTGCGCCGGATTGGCGATCGCTTCGGCGAACAGCTTGTTCACGTCCACCCGCACGATATTGCCGCCCCCCTGCGCCAGCAAACGGTCTTCGCTTTGATTATAGAAATCGGTCAGCTGAGCGGCCTGCGCGCTCAGGCTGTCATACGCCGCCACAAGCTGGGCGGCGATCGCCTGCTGCACCTGAGGGATCGCGCTGCCCTGCTTCGCCGCGGCGGCCAACGCCGCGTGGATCGCCTGCGTGCGCGAAGCGTTGTCCGGGGTAGCCACCGAATTGAGCGTGGCATAGGCCGCCTGAATCGCCGCCCCCTGTACCGGCGGCAGCGCCTGCTGAATGATCAGCTCCATCAGCTGCGGCGTGGAGCCGATGTTCGGCACCGTCGGCACGATCACCGTGCCGGCGCCGGCGTTCAGCAGCGAATGCACCTGCGCGGCGGCGGCCGCGGCGCTGTTATAGGCCACGCCGGGCGCGGTAGCGGCGTTCAGCGCCGCCGCCGCCAAATCGTTACCGCCGATCCAGTGAATATACAAACCGTCGCCATCGGCCTGGCCGTTAACCCGATTCAGGTAGCGCTGCACCTGATCCTGAGTGTTGTCGACCGGGTTCAGGCCCGGCACCGCCACGGCGCCGCCGGCGGCGTAGTTTTCACCGCCGTTGTCCGAGGCCACCAGCGCCGCGCCGATGCGTTGCGCCAACGCTTCGTCGTACAGCAGGTGCTGACTGCCGTCATAGGTGAACCGGCCGTTGTTGCCGGTATCACTCAGGCTGTCGCCAAAGACGTAGAGTTGGTCATACGCCTGAACCGGAAGGGTCACACTGCAAAGTAACGCCACTGCAAGCGCCGCCGGGCGGGGCATGCATGTTATTTTTAGAGGCATGAATCGACTCCTGAGAGCCTGCAAATGAAGGCAATGTCGTTTTTATCGTTGGCCGGTTTTCCACCGGCCATGTAGTAACTATTGTCGGCTTTTTCGTCACGTCAAGCGGGGCTGCGGACAAAACAATCAGAGGCTTGCCAAGTTCGCCGCTTCGAGCGATGATTACTGTTCATAAATACAGCACAAGGACATTCAGGATGGCAGACGAACGTTGCGGTTGGGTGACGGCCGATCCGTTGTATCTCGAGTATCACGACAAGGAATGGGGCACGCCCACCACCGACGCGCGCGAGCTGTTTGAAATGCTGTGTCTGGAGGGACAACAGGCCGGTCTTTCCTGGATCACCGTGCTGAAAAAGCGCGAGAACTACCGCCGCGCCTTCCATGATTTCGATCCGCAGCGGGTCGCCGCCATGACCGAACAAGACGTGGAAAGGCTGCTGCAAGACAGCGGCATCATCCGTCACCGCGGCAAGATAGAAGCCATCATCACC
The DNA here is from genome assembly GCF_903970925.1 of Serratia sp. ME47. Lineage (NCBI taxonomy): Bacteria > Pseudomonadati > Pseudomonadota > Gammaproteobacteria > Enterobacterales > Yersiniaceae > Serratia > Serratia sp. ME47. The sequence goes on from NZ_CAJCKE010000015.1 coordinate 48,532, forward strand.
AACGCCAAAGCCTATCTGGCGATGGAGGCGGCCGGCGAGAATTTCGTCACCTTCATATGGGACTTCGTCGGCGGCAGGCCGCAGCTCAACCGCTGGCAGGCGCTGAACCAGGTTCCGGCCAAAACCGAGCAGTCCGACGCCATGTCCAAGGCGTTGAAAAAGCGCGGCTTCAAGTTTATCGGCTCCACCATCTGTTACGCCTTCATGCAGGCCAGCGGGCTGGTGAACGATCATCTCACGGGGTGCATGTGCTACCCAAAGCCACGGTGATCCGCCCCTGTGGCCCGGCGGATATCGACCGGCTGATGGCGCTGTGGCTGCCCAGCACCATCGCCGCCCATCCGTTCGTGGCGGAAAAATACTGGCGTGAAAGCGCCGCACTGGTGCGGGAAAATTACCTGCCGCGCGCGCAGAGCTGGGCCTGCTGGCATGAAAACGAGATCGTCGGCTTTATCAGCGTGCTGGACGAACAGTTCATCGGCGCGCTGTTTGTCGATCGGGCGTATCACGGCCGCGGCGTAGCCCGGGCGCTGATGACGCACGTGCAGCAGCGCTACCGCCGGCTCAGCCTGGAGGTTTATCAGCAAAACCTGCGCGCCTGCGCGTTTTATCACAAGCACGGTTTTCAGGTGACGCAGCGCCTGTTTAACGACGAAACCCAGGCCTATACGCTGATCATGAACTGGCCGGCAATCGAGAATTCAACCGGTTACGGTTAAAAAAGGCGCATTCGCGCCCTGGCGGCGCGCAATTAGGAATCCGCTGCATGGCGCCGCCCGGCGTTTTGTCGCATAACTCCCCCAGCACTTACCCGCGCTCATCATTTGTCACGTTTTTCTCCGGAACTGCCGGCGAGCCAACGCGTCATAGTAGCGCGGTGATGCGGGCCCCACCTGCGTCGCCTACTTTTTTGCGCCCCCGTGTTGGGCCGGCGCGTACAGATATTGATGCCATTAAGGACAAGAACATGAAAAAACGCATTGCAATTATTGCCGGCGCAGTGAGCGTCGCGCTCACGCTGTCGGCCTGTACCACCAACCCTTACACCGGCGAATCCGAAGTCGGCAAGTCCGGCATCGGCGCGGGCCTCGGGGCCGCACTGGGCGCCGGCGTCGGCGTACTGTCCTCTTCCAAGAAAGATCGCGGCAAGGGCGCGCTGATCGGCGCGGCGGCCGGTGCGGCGCTCGGTGGCGGCGCTGGCTATTACATGGACGTGCAGGAAGCCAAACTGCGCGACAAGATGAAAGGCACCGGCGTCAGCGTCACCCGTCAGGGCGACAACATCGTGCTGAACATGCCGAACAACGTGACCTTCGACAGCAGCAGCGCCACGCTGAAACCGGCGGGTGCCAACACCCTGACCGGCGTCGCCATGGTGCTGAAAGAGTATCCGAAAACCGCAGTCAACGTCATCGGCTACACCGACAGCACCGGTTCCCGTTCGCTCAACATGAACCTGTCGCAGCAGCGCGCCGATGGCGTAGCCAGCGCGCTGATCACCCAGGGCGTGGCGGCGAACCGTATCCGCACCGCCGGTGCCGGCCCGGACAACCCGATCGCGTCCAACAGCACCGCGGAAGGCAAGGCGCAAAACCGCCGCGTCGAGATCACCCTCAGCCCGCTGCAATAATCCCGCGCGGGGCGCCACCGGCGCCCCGCCGCTTCCCTGCGATTTTCTCCTTATCCTTCAACATTCCCGCCCGCACGCCGGGTATGGTAGTCTCCTTGGCAATTAACCGCAGGAGGGATCGGCTGTGAGCACTGTCAAGGCAACGCGCGCCTCAGGACGCGCCACCATCAGCGATGTAGCGAGCATCGCCAAAACCGGCAAGACCAGCGTGTCACGCTATCTGAATGGTGAACAGCACCTGCTTTCCGACGATCTCAAACAGCGCATCGAACAGGCGATCCAGCAGCTCGACTACCGCCCAAGCCAGATGGCGCGCAGCCTGAAGGGCGGCCAAACGCGCCTGATCGGCCTGATCCTCGCCGATATCACCAACCCCTATTCGGTGGACGTGATGCGCGGCATCGAGGCCGCCTGCCGCCAACACGGCTTTACCCTGCTGGTGTGCAACACCAACAACGAAGTCAATCAGGAACAGCACTACCTGCAGCTGCTCAGCAGTTACCGGGTGGAAGGCATCGTGGTCAACGCGGTCGGCATGCGCGAGGAAGCGTTATCCACGCTGCAACAGTCGATGCTGCCGATGGTGCTGATCGACCGCAAAATCCCCGACTTCGCCTGCGACGTAGTCGGGCTGAACAACCGTGAAGCCGCCACCGTCGCCACCGAGCACCTGCTGCAACAAGGCTTCGAAGCGATCCTGTTCCTCAGCGAACCGCTCGGTACGGTCAATACCCGCCTGGAACGCCTGCACGCCTTCAGGCATACCATGGCGCAGTACCCTGCGCTGTTGGCGGAGCAGGCCGAAACGCCGCTCAACGATCGGCAAAAACTGGAACAGGTGCTGAGCGATTTCAGCGGCCGTCATCGCGGCATGCGCAAGGCGGTGATCTCCGCCAACGGCGCCCTGACGCTGCAGGTGGCGCGCGCCATGCGCCGGCTCGGCATCCAGTGGGGCAACGACATCGGCCTGCTGGGCTTCGACGAGCTGGAGTGGGCGGAACTGGCGGGCGTCGGCATCACCACGCTGAAACAACCCACCTACCAAATGGGGCACGCGGCGCTGGAGCGGCTGGTGCAGCGTATTCAGGGTCTGGCCGCCCCCAGCGGCGAGCAGATGTTCTCCGGCGAGCTGATCGTCCGCGGCTCCACCACCCGCTAACCCGCCTTCTCCGGGGCCTTAACCGCCCCGCCTTCATCGGCTGTTTTTTGCTCAGCTTCGTGATTGCGATCATATTTTTACACTCTGTCGCTTTCTACTGGAACCGGTTCCATTTAACGTACCGGTAACAGCAGCGGCGGCGACAATGCCGCCTCAGGAGTCAAAATGAAAACAGAAATCATCGTGGTCACCGGCGCCTACGGCGCCGATACCGTCAAACAACAGGGCGGCCAGCGCGCGCTGTTGCCCATCATCGCCGGCGCGGGCGCCGACGGGGTGGAGATCCGCCGCGAACTGTTCGCCGCCGGCGAACTGGACAGCCTGCCTGTGCTGGCCCAGGAGATAGAACGCCAGCAGCTGTTCGCCGTCTATTCCGCCCCTGAGGCGCTGTTCACTCCGCAACATACGCTGAATCCCAACCTGCCGGCGCTGCTGGCGGAAGCGCAGGCGCTGAACGCGCGCCAGCTGAAGCTCTCCCTCGGCCATTTCCGCCCCGGCTTCGATTTTACCGAGCTGAAAGTGGCGCTGGAGCAACATCCGGTCAAACTGGTGGTCGAGAACGACCAAACGCCGGACTGCGGCATTTTGTCGATGCTGAACGCCTTTTTCCATGCAGCGGAAGATAGCCACCTGCCGGTCAGCATGACCTTCGATATGGCCAACTGGCTGTGGGTGGGGCAAGACGCCTCCGCCGCCGCCGAGCGCCTGGCCCGCCACGTGGGTTACGTGCACGTCAAGGCCGCGACGCAAGGCCCGCGCGGCTGGCGCGCCATTGCGCTGGACGAGACCGACGGCAGCTGGCGCGATCTGCTGGCCCGCCTGCCGCACGATGCGCCGCGCGGCATCGAATTCCCGTTGCAGGGTGATGACCTGGAAGCCGTCACCCGCCATTACGTCAATATTTTGCGTGCGGAGTAACCCCATGATGACAACGTTAACGGCAACGACGGCGCACCAAGCGCCCCTGGATGTGGTCACGCTGGGTGAAGCCATGGCGATGTTCGTGGCGGCGCAGACCGGCGATTTGGCGGAGGTGGAAACCTTCACCAAACGCATCGCCGGCGCCGAACTGAACGTGGCGATCGGCCTGGCCCGTCTGGGCATGAACGTCGGCTGGGTCAGCCGCGTCGGCAACGACTCGTTTGGCCGCTTCACCCTGCAGCAGCTGAAAAAAGAAGGCATCAACTACCGGCAGGTGACGGTCGACGGCCACTATCCCACCGGTTTTCAGGTGAAATCCAAGACTATCGATGGTACCGATCCCAGCGTGGAATATTTCCGTAAAGGCTCGGCGGCCAGCCGCCTGTCAGTCGCCGATTTTAACCGCGAATATTTCGGTTCCGCGCGTCACCTGCACCTGAGCGGCGTGGCGGCGGCGCTGTCCGGCGAATCGCTGGCGCTGTGCCACCATGCGGCGCGCGAGATGCGCGCCATGGGCAAAACCATTTCGTTCGATCCCAATCTGCGCCCGGTGCTGTGGCCCAGCCGCGAGGTGATGATCGAGCAGCTGAACCAGCTGGCGTTCGCCGCCGACTGGGTGCTGCCGGGGTTGAAAGAGGGACAGATCCTCACCGGCCAGTCGACGCCGGAAGGCATCGCCGATTTCTATCTGGAGCGCGGCGTGCAGGCGGTGATCATCAAAACCGGCCCGGACGGCGCCTGGTTTAAAACCGCCGCCGGCGATAAAGCGGCGGTGGCCGCGGTCAAGGTCGACAACGTGGTGGATACCGTAGGGGCGGGTGACGGCTTTGCCGTCGGCACCCTCAGCGCCCTGCTGGAAGGCAAAACGCTGGTACAGGCGGTGCAACGTGGCAACAAAATCGGCTCGCTGGCGATCCAGGCCATCGGCGACAGCGAAGGCTTGCCGACCCGCGCGGCGCTGGCCGAATAACAATAAAAAAACGACTTCTCCCCATGACGTCAGCCTCTGGCCCTACAACCGGGACGCGTCGGGAGAGCATCTGCCCCTTCGTCTTTCATGCCCAACGGGCTGGGCGAAGGGGATGCAACACCACTGAAGGATACTGAACATGAACAAAGCGACTGTCGCGGCCAAACGCTGGTGGTACATCATGCCCATCGTGTTTATCACCTACAGCCTGGCCTATCTCGATCGCGCCAACTTCAGCTTCGCCTCCGCCGCCGGCATCAATGAGGATCTCGGCATCACCAAGGGCATGGCCTCGCTGCTGGGCGCGCTGTTTTTCCTCGGTTATTTCTTCTTCCAAATTCCCGGCGCCATCTACGCCGAGCGCCGCAGCGTCAAAAAACTGATCTTCTGGTGCCTGATCCTGTGGGGCGGCTGCGCCTCGCTGACCGGCGTGGTGAGCAATATCCCGATGCTGGCCGCCATCCGCTTTATCCTCGGCGTGGTGGAAGCGGCGGTGATGCCGGCAATGCTGATCTACATCAGCAACTGGTTCACCAAATCGGAGCGTTCACGCGCCAATACCTTCCTGATCCTCGGCAACCCGGTGACGGTGCTGTGGATGTCGGTGGTGTCCGGTTACCTGATCCACGCCTTCGGCTGGCGCGAAATGTTCATCATCGAGGGCATTCCGGCGGTCATCTGGGCGTTCTGCTGGTGGGTGCTGGCGAAAGACAAACCGGCGCAGGCTGGCTGGTTGAGCGCCGATGAGAAACAGGCGCTGCAACAGCAGCTGGACGAAGAACAGAAAGGCATCAAGGCCGTGCGCAACTACGGCGAAGCCTTCCGTTCGCGCAACGTGATCCTGCTGTGCGTGCAGTACTTCGCCTGGAGCATCGGCGTATACGGCTTCGTGCTGTGGCTGCCTTCCATCCTGCGCAGCGGCATGCAGATGGGCATGGTGGAAGCCGGCTGGCTGTCGGCGGTGCCTTACCTGGCGGCGACCATCGCCATGATCGTGGTCTCCTGGGCGTCGGACAAAATGCAAAACCGCAAGCTGTTTGTCTGGCCGCTGCTGCTGATCGGCGCGCTGGCGTTCTTCGGCTCTTACGCCGTCGGCACCAACCATTTCTGGATCTCTTACGGCCTGCTGGTGGTCGCCGGCGCCGCGATGTACGCCCCTTATGGGCCGTTCTTCGCCATCATTCCGGAAATGCTGCCGAAAAACGTCGCCGGCGGCGCCATGGCGCTGATCAACAGCATGGGCGCGCTGGGTTCGTTCTTCGGTTCCTGGTTCGTCTGTTACCTGAACGGCGCCACCGGCAGCCCGGCGGCTTCCTACATGTTTATGGCTATCGCACTGGTGGTGGCGGTGGTGTTGACGCTGATCGTCAAGCCCGCCCGCAACGAGATCCAGCCGCAGATGGCTTGATCCGGTTATACTTTTTCTCTGTCAATCAACCCGAGGGGGCGCCAGGCCCCCTTTGGCCCAGCTGGAGTTCGTGATGAAACCTTCTATCGTATTGTACAAAAGCCTGCCCGCCGACCTGCGTGAACGTCTGGAACAACACTTCACCGTACACGCGTTCAACGGCCTGCAGCCGGAGAACCGCGAGGAACTGCGCCAGGCGTTGCAGCAGGCCGAAGGGATCATCGGTTCCGGCGGCAAAATTGACGAAGCCTTCCTGCAGCAGGCGCCCAAACTGCGCGCGGCTTCGACCGTTTCCGTCGGCTACGACAACTTCGACGTCGAGGCGCTCAACGCCCATAACGTGCTGTTGATGCACACCCCGACGGTGCTGACCGAAACCGTCGCCGACACCATCATGAGTCTGGTGCTGGCGACGGCGCGCCGGGTGGTGGAAGTGGCGGAACGGGTCAAGGCCGGCGAATGGCGCGGCAGCATCGGGCCGGACTGGTTCGGCGTCGACGTGCACCACAAAACCATCGGCATCCTCGGCATGGGCCGCATCGGCCTGGCGCTGGCGCAGCGCGCGCACTTCGGCTTCGGCATGCCGGTGCTGTACAACGCCCGCCGCACGCACGAAGAGGCGGAGCAACGCTTCAACGCCCGCCGCTGCGATCTGGATACCCTGCTGGCCGAGTCGGATTTCGTTTGCATCACGCTGCCGCTGACCGAACAAACTTTCCATCTGATCGGCCGCGATCAGCTGGCGAAGATGAAGAAAAGCGGCATTCTGATCAACGCCGGCCGCGGGCCGGTGGTGGATGAGCAGGCGCTGATCGAAGCGCTGCAAAACGGCGTGATCCACGCCGCGGGGTTGGATGTGTTCGAGAAGGAACCGCTGCCGGCCGACTCGCCGCTGCTCAGCATGCCGAACGTGGTGGCGTTGCCGCACATCGGCTCCGCCACCCATGAAACGCGCTACGGCATGGCCGCCTGCGCGGTGGATAACTTGATCGCGGCATTGACCGGCACGGTGAAAGAAAACTGCGTCAACCCGCAGCTGTTGCAGAAATAACTTATCGAGGCCGGCGATCTGCGGATCGCCGGCCTCGCCGCTTTTTGCGGCTATCGACGGAGTATCTTCACTCCGTCAACCTCACGGGCTTCCCCCTTATCTTGCTGACGACAAATTTGCCCACGTCGTCATTGGCGATCAGCATGACCAGCAGCAGCATCACCAACACCGCCAGTTTCATATGGCTGTAGGCTATCGACGGGTCAAAAGCCTCCAGCAACAGCGTAATGCAGGGTGAAACATTCACAATAATGTTGGTGGTCAAGGCGCTGGTGAGTTCAATACCCTTTTGCAGCATCCATAGCGGCAATATATTCCCTAATATGACGATGATCGGCAGGTACATCCAGAAGCTGGATTGCGTTGTTGCCAATACGCCTTCGCTCGGCAACATCAGCGCGCAAACGCCAATGAGCAAGGGAAATCTGAACGACTGAATATTGACGGCGTTAAACGCTTGTTTGGACAATGATTTTGCAATATAGGTGCCGACAGCCATACAGGTTGAGGTGACGAGACACACTAAGCCAAGCGCCAGAACAAATAGGGTGTTTGAATCGAAGGGGTTAAAACGCTGCCCTTTCACGGCCAATATCATCAGAACGGCGACAATAAAAGCCAGCATCACGGCTATAACGATGTTTTTTGCACCCACCGAGTTTCGGTTATAAATCTCAATGAAAACAGAAATGATCGGACTCAGTCCAAAAAGCATGGCCACCAGAATGGAGGGCTCCGTCCATTTCAACCCAACGAAAAGCCCAACCCAAGCTCCCAGCGTAGAGATATTCAATAATAGAATTAATTTCCAGGCGTTGAGGCAAGCTCGCAGCTTGACGGGGAAAAACAGCACGGAGATCACAAAGAAACCGAGCCAGGTCAAGGTGAAAGTCCAAAACAATAATACGAACAGATCGATGCTCTGCAACAAACCTGAGAGAAAAACATCTATGGCCGCACCCAAGATGCAATATCCAAGAATGTACGTTGGGCCGGACGCCTTGATTTTAGTGTTCATAGACTTCAAACATGCCCTTACTTTCAAGGCCAACGATATATTGATAGTCGGCATTGAGCTGATCGGCGCAACGGTGGCTTAACGCAATCCAGCCCGGAGAGCTGTAAACGTCCGTCGTGAGTTTTATTTCCTGATCAACATCCGGCAGATTTGATTTCTTGTAGGAAGGCAAACCGGCAATGGTATCGACATGCTTAACGGCCTTGATAGTGCCAGCGCTAAAAGATATCAGCTCTTTAATTTTTAAATAGTTTAACGGTTTATATTCCTCTGCGACCGCTTCCAGGAATGCCTCGGTTGAACACACGCTCAGTACCAGTTCGTCAATCTGCGTGCGCTTCAACGCCAGGGATGACAACGCCGGAAAACCCGCGCCGTGCGGTCTGGCCCCGGTTTCAATTAGCGTCCAACCGTCTTTGGTTAAAAACAGTTCCGAGTGCGCTGCGCCAAACGTGATCCCTAAAGCATCCAGACAGCTAAAGATGTAATCTTTGAGCTGAGCGTGATTCTGCGCATCGAAGGAGGTCAGTTCGGTGAACTCACAGATGGAATCGGCCCCGTTGTAACTGCCCTTACCCATCTTCCATATCGCACAGATCTTGTGACGGCCTTGATAACTGACAGTATCGACGACGTACTCTTCCCCCTCAATAAAAGGCTGCAGAATAATGACTTCATTTTTTAAATTGAGCTGATTGCTTTTTTTGAACAAATCACCCGAATGAGCTTCAACTTCTTCAACCGTTTTGCAAACAAAAACGGAGTCCGTGCCTGCGCTGTCAACGGGTTTTAGGACCAGCTTCCGGTATTTTTTAAACAGCTCGGTCGCATATTGCGTAGCGTCTTTAAGGGTAGTTAACCGGTGCGTGGGGATATGATTGATCGCGCTATTTTTCAGGCACTCCTGCATCAGGTATTTATTCCTGCGAGAACGGCTCGTGCCGGTAGCGTTACCGGGCAGGTCCAGAAGCTCAGCCAGATGATCTGCGAGTTCAATGCCTGTTTCACAGCCTGCAATCACCGCGATAACATCATACTCTTGCAATTGATTGAGGATCTCATCCCCCGTATATTGCAAACTGATAAAGAAATCATCCCCTCTGTAGCTATTCAGCAGCTTCGCCGGGATATCTTCTCGACTTTGAATGTGCGCGCACCCGTATCCTTTTTTATTGAATTCCGGTGCCACATCATTTCCGGATGAGTAGGCGTCAACGAGGATGACGATTTTTTTCGTGTCTTTGATGTCCATGCAGCGGGTTACTCCGTACTATAATCAGGGCCGAATATTAACGTTCGATTGTCTTGGCGTCGAATTTACGCTCGACGCCCTTTTACTTTATGAAGGGAACGTGTCAGCAAATTTGTGAGAAGTCGGTGCGTTCAATACTTTTAGCCAGGTTTGTCATTTCGCGATATTTATCAGATTTATCACCACCCGGCTGATAGATTTTATACCGCCAATAACGCCAAAGAGATGTCAGGATGGCGGCGTATTCCGTATAGGTTTTCAACACCTTAATTTCGCGCGCTTCAAGCATTCTTACAGAATTATAACCCGCGATGATATGCTTCGCTTTTTCCGGCGACAGCGTCCCATTGATGCCGCAGGTGCCGACAATCGCCATGGCGATATCGAAAACGGAGTGATAAATACAGGTCAACTCAAAATCTATCATGCCGACGAACTGCTCGCCTTCAAACAGCATATTGTCGTAGAAAAGATCGGAATGGATGACAGAGGTAGGCAAGCCGCTGATGCGTTCTACGGCAAGATGCCTGAGTCTGTCTTTGGCCCAGCGCTCATAATCCTGATCGATATTGGCATCGAGGGCATCCATGAACTTTTTCTGCTCATAGAAGACTGAGTCTGTTAAGAAATTAGGGACGGGGATCGTATGCAGTTTCGCCATGGCAACGCCGAGCTGCCTGAGCATATGTTCGTTGAAATCCCGGCGGACGGCGCCATCCATATAGGTTCTTAATAGAGAGTGCTTGCCCCTTAATATAATTGAATAGCTTTCTTGCCCTTTGGGTTTGACCAGCAAGGAGGTCTCATAATCATGTGCTTCCAGCCATACCAGCGTCTTCGCCATGATCTCAACGTCATCACGGCTTTGCTCTTCAATAATGCTGAAAACACAGCGGCCGATATCCGTTTCGAGGCAGTAATTGGTATTGCCGGATCCCATCCCCAAGAAGGCGCTGCTTTTTACCGTCAGCCCATAAAGAGATTCTATGCGGTGAACTTCATCACTATTCAACGTTGAGCCTGTTTGCATTTCTAATTCCATATCATTCACTTGAGCGCTTGATGCAAATCTTCATACAAGTCATTAACGTCTTCGATGCCGACTGACATTCGTATTAATTGCCTCGTAATCCCTGATTTTTTCTGCTCCTGCTCGCTAAGACTTCTGAACGACGATGAGGCCTGATAAGGCGAGTTCAGCGTGGTCTCCAAATCCCCCAAACTGTTGGAAGGGACGATGAGATTTAACTTCTTCTGAAAACTTGTCGCGTCAAACCGCGGGGCGATTTCAAAGCTGACCATGCCGCCGAACCCCCGCATCTGTTCGCGGGCAACGCTATGATTATGATGACTCGGCAACCCCGGATAGAACACGTTCGTCACATTAGGGTGCTCATTTAAACGGCTGGCCAGTTCCATCGCGTTGCGGTTAATGGCATTCATTCGAATGGCCAACGTGCGCAAGCTTCGCTCAAGCAGATGACATGACTGCGCGTTCAGACACCCGCCAAAGTCATTCATATATTCGGCCATTGCAGCAATGGACTCTTCACTGCCGACAGCCACGCCGCCTGACACATCGCCGTGGCCACCCAAAAACTTGGTGGCGCTGTGCAATACCAAATCGACGCCATATTCCAGAGGGTTTTGGTTGATCGGCGTCGCCACGGTGTTATCAATAATGGTGAACACCCCCCGACTCTTGGCGAATCGGGTCAATAGCTCAATGTTCAGGATTTTAAGCAATGGATTAGTCGGTGTTTCGATATATATCATTCGCGTATTCGAATTGACTAATGCGATGATGCTCTCTACTTCACAACTCTCCGAAACGCTGTATGTGATGCCTAATTTTGCAAAATGATTCTGTACAAACTTGAGCGCACCTGAATACACGCCGTTTTGTAAAACAATATGGTCACCGGCTTTTAAATGCGAAAGCATCGCCGTCGCGAAAGCCGCCATACCGGAACTGAATACCAGAGCGGCCTCACCACCGCTTTCCAATGCACACATCTTCTCGGCAACGGCGCGCTGATTGGGTAAGTTACCATGTCTTGGATAGACATCTTCTGTCATATCAAGATGCTTGTGAGAACTCGCGGAGAATAGCGGAGAAAGAATGCCACCATGCATTTCGTCGATAATGGTCCCGCTGTGAACGGCAAGAGTTTCTTTTGCTAACACGGTTACTGCCTATTTTCGAGTATCAGGAAGTGGGGGGCATGCCTTGAATAAAGGATCCCCCCGTTCATGTGAGTCTTTATTACGATGGGTTATTTGGCACCGCGAACATCGGGGTGAAATCGATTAAAATGACATCGCGGAAGCCCACCTTACCGTGCCCATCCACATGAACCGGTTTCACCTGGTGCCAGACTAGATCATCAACGATGCCGATGGAGTCCAGCGGTTTGAGCATCGCCTCATTACACAGGATGTTCGTCTTGGTGTTATCTGTAATGATGTTCTCACCGCCAGAAACACCATCACGATTGATCAAATGTATCCAGGTGCAAGGCTCGCCATCCTTATGAAGTCGATTCGGTACGGAAATCCCCGGCGCATCAACCGTCGCTTTCATTCTGATGAAGTGAATGCCGACCTCCATGGGAATCGTGGAAGCATACTCATGTAACGGGGAGTTTTTAAAATCATGCAGGACAAGCGATGTGATCAGATTATTTGACAAAATTTCGTTTGGAACAGGCTGAAACTTCCTTGCCTCCTCAACGACTTCATCATTAAATCCGACATCTTGTTTGTAACTGTAGGCGTGTTCGGAAGATTGAGGAATCAAGAGATTAAAGCAAGGTAAAAGCACATATTTACTGTGCTGCCGATAGCGCCCCGCATTTTCGCCGTAGGGATCCAGAGCAAGCGTATCGAAATGCCGCTGAATAATACTTAAGTCTGATTTTTGCGCATCGGTAAGGTTAAAGTCATCCGAAGCCAATTTGCAATACCCTACATCTGTCATCATGGGGTATGCGCTCACACGGCACTCAAGTGTGTTCTCAAACTCTTTAATGTTACCACGAATCATCGTGCAATCTTCCTTTTTACTCTGATTGGAATAACGACATATTGATGTTCACCGCAATGCTCATGAACATTGAACAGCAAATGCTTCCCTGTTTTTCAAGTGAAGGAATTCATCTCACAAATAAAAGAGCTTGATTATTTATTATTTAAACTTCCTGCACGCTAAAAAGTGCGAAAGAGAATTTTATAAATTTCTTTTCCACTTATTTATCGAAACCAGACTTGCGCTGTTTTTCATTGCTACCTGACCTCATCTCACTTGTGCGCGGTGAGCGAAAGTCTACGCTGCATACGGGTTTTCAAATGACGCCAGGTGAATCGGCGCGAAACCTTTATCCTCCAACCCTACCCGCCTAATGGGCTGCGATGCCTGGCGATGCGCATCTGCCGGACACAGAGCGCCCTACCCTGGCGTTACGCCGCTGAATGCTATTTGCGGCTCCCTCGCGGGTAGTATGATTAGTGTTTTTTATACAAAATAGCCAATTTTCAGCAACGGCAACGTACATGCCCCATGCCGGCCAGCAGGAGACACCGCTCATCAAACCGATTACTCTGTAGAGAGACAGGGACGAAACTGGCAATCAACCCATGGTCAGGCAAGTAAAATCGCCTTGAAAGCCGTGCTTTTGGCATGGCTTCATCCACGCTACCGCACTACTCATCCCTTTCCGAGCATTAGTTTAGACAATCTTTATTGTTAAGCTAAATTTAACGGATGCGGAAGTTACTCGATATGGTTATAAATTGCCATGGTGTTAATGAAATGCAGCGAAAAAGTGTGATCTGGGTCGGGACCGCAAAACCTGTGCCAACCCTAAGATCGCGTGGCTGAAAGGTTGAGGCGATAATGACGTGGGCCGGCGAACGGTCATAATAATCCAGCGTAATATGCTGCTAATCGAACGCAGGGCAAAACTTGTGCCCACCGGTCGATTTGTCAGCCGCATTGCAGCGGGGTTTATCTGGCGGTATGGTGGGTGATTACCTGCTAAAAAACAGTACTGCTGCACCTATGACTTTCTCACTTTTCGGCGAAAAATTTACCCGTTATGCGGGCATTACCCGTTTGATGGACGACCTGAACGAAGGCCTGCGCACCCCCGGCGCCATCATGCTCGGCGGCGGCAACCCCGCACAGATCCCAGAGATGGAAGCGTATTTCAAACAGCTGTGCCAGGAGATGCTCGACCAGGGCAAACTGACCGAAGCGCTGTGCAACTACGACGGCCCGCAAGGCAAGGACGCGCTGCTGAAAGCGCTGGCCAATCTGTTGCGCGACGAGCTCGGCTGGGAGATCTCGCCACAGAATATTGCACTGACTAACGGCAGTCAGAGCGCGTTTTTCTACTTGTTCAACCTGTTCGCCGGCCGCTACGCCGACGGCTCGCGCCGCCGCGTGTTGTTCCCACTGGCGCCGGAATATATCGGCTATGCCGATGCCGGGCTGGATGAAGGGCTGTTCGTCTCCGCCAAACCGAACATCGAGCTGCTGCCGGACGGCCAGTTCAAGTATCACGTCGATTTCGAACATCTCACCATCGGCGATGACATCGGCATGATCTGCGTTTCACGGCCGACCAACCCGACCGGCAACGTGATCACCGACGAAGAGCTGATGAAGCTCGATCTGCTGGCGCAACAGCGCGATATTCCGCTGGTCATCGACAACGCCTACGGCGTGCCGTTCCCCGGCATTATCTTCAGCGACGCCACGCCGCTGTGGAACCCAAACACCATCCTGTGCATGAGCCTGTCCAAGCTCGGCCTGCCCGGCTCGCGCTGCGGCATCGTGATCGCCGACGAGAAGGTGATCACCGCGCTGACCAACATGAACGGCATCATCAGCCTGTCCCCAGGCAGCATGGGGCCGGCGATGGCGACGGAAATGATCGAGCGCGGCGATCTGCTGCGCCTGTCGAACGAGGTGATTCGCCCGTTTTACAAACAGCGCGTCGAGCACACCATCGAGATCATTCGCCGCTACCTGTCGCCGGAACGCTGCCTGATCCACAAACCGGAAGGGGCTATCTTCCTCTGGCTGTGGTTCAAGGATCTGCCGATCACCACCGAAGTGCTGTATCAGCGCCTGAAAAAGCGCGGCGTGCTGATGGTGCCCGGCCACTACTTCTTCCCGGGACTGGAGCATGAATGGCCACATACCCACCAGTGCATGCGCATGAACTACGTGCCCGATCCGGAGAAAATCGAGCGCGGCGTGGCTATTCTGGCGGAAGAGATCGAACGCGCACATCAGGAAGGCTAACGCCGACTGATTGAAAATCGACCGACAAAGATATACGATGCATATATCGTATATCTTTTTTGGAGGGCCAACGATGACTCGCATCGTGATCGATTTACCTGAAGAAGACCTGCGGCAGCTCGATAATCTGAAAAATATCCGCCACGTTCCCCGGGCCGAAATCATTCGTCAAGCAGTCTCCCGCTATCTGACGGAGAACCACGTGGAAGATCCCAGCAACGCTTTCGGGCTCTGGTCCGGGGCGATGGGAGATGGCGTGGAGTACGAAAATCGTCAGCGCGAGGAGTGGGAATAATGGTGGCTCAACGGGCGTTATTCGACACCAATATCCTGATCGATTATCTCAACGGCATTCCTCAAGCCAGGGACGTTCTGGTCGAGTATCACATCAATCCGGCCATCAGCGCCATCACCTGGATGGAAGTGATGGTAGGTGCTAAAAAACAGGGTCCGGCACTGGAGCTGAAAACACGTCAGTTTTTAGGGCAATTTCTGCTGCTGCCTATTACCGATGAAGTCGCCGAACGCGCCGTAGAACTGCGCCACTCACAACATGTGAAACTGCCAGACGCCATTATCTGGGCCACCGCGCAGGTGGGATTCCGGATGCTCATCTCCCGCAACCCCAAAGATTTCGGCACTGACAATGGCGTGTTGATGCCTTATCGGCTGTAGACGATCCGCACTACAACGTCCAGAACAGCACCGCCAGCAGCTGCGGCGACATGATGCGCAGGAACATCGCCAGCGGATATACGGTGGCGTAAGACAGCGCGGCAGCGCCGCTGGTGGGATGCAGGCCGTTGGCGAACGCCAGCGCCGGCGGATCGGTCATCGACCCCGCCAACATGCCGGACAGCGTCAGATAGTTCATCTTGCCCACCGTGCGCGCCAGAATGCCGACGCTCAGCAGCGGAATGGCGGTGATCAACGCGCCATAACCAATCCATGTCAGCCCCTCGCCATGCAGCAACGTATCGATAAAATTGCCGCCCGATTTCAAACCGACCACCGCCAGAAACAGCACGATGCCCAGTTCGCGCAGCGCCAGGTTGGCGCTCGGCGGCATAAACCAGTACAGCTTGCCGATACTGCCGATGCGCCCCAGGATCAGCGCCGCCACCAACGGCCCGCCGGCCAGCCCCAGCCGCAATGCCGCCGGGAAGCCGGGCACAAACAGCGGAATGGAGCCCAGCAGCACCCCGAGGCCGATGCCGATAAAGACCGGCAGCATCTGCACCTGCTGCAGCTTTTGTTGGGCGTTGCCGACGATTGCCGTCACCGCGTCGATGGCCTCCGGCCGGCCGACCAGGTTGAGAATATCGCCAAACTGCAGCGTCACGTTGCTGCCGGCCACCAGCTCCACGCCGGCGCGGTTGAGGCGTGAAATCACCACGTCATATTTCTGCTTCAGGTTCAGATCGCGGATTTTTTTCCCCAGCACCTGCTCGTTGGTCACCGCCGCCCTCACCACCTGCAGCGCAGTGCCGCGCGTGGACAGCGAAGCGTCGACCTCTTCGCCGATCACCAGCCGGGCGTTCTCCAGATCTTCGCGTTTGCCCACCAGGTGCAGATAGTCGCCGAGCTCCAGCCGCTCATGCGGCGCCGGCACCATCAACATCTCGCCGCGTTTGAGGCGCGAACAGACGATCGCTTCACCGTTGAGCAGCGGCACGCTTTTGATCGCCATGCCCTGCAGATTGGGGTTACGCACCGCCACGTTCATGGCGTGCAACAGCTCGCGCTGATTGCCCAGGCTGCTTTCAAACGCCTGCGCCTCGCGCTCGATGTTGATGCGAAAAACCAATCGGATCAGCCACATCACCAGCAGGATGCCGCAAATGCCGAACGGATAGGCCATGGCGTAACCCATGCCCATGCCGTCCACCAATGCCGGATCGGAACCGAGATCGGTCAGGATTTGCTGACCGGCGCCCAGCGCCGGCGTGTTGGTGACCGCGCCGGAGAACACGCCGAGGATGATCGGCAGCGGCACGTCGAACAGCTTGTGCACCGCCGCCGCCACTGCGCCGCCGGTCAGCACCAGCAGCACCGCGAAGGCGTTGAGCCGCAGACCGGAGACGCGCAGCGAAGAGAAGAAGCCGGGGCCAACCTGAATGCCGATGGTGTAAACGAACAGGATCAGGCCAAACTCCTGGATGAAGTGCAGCATGTCCCCGTTCAGGCTGATTTGCCCGCTCTGGGCGAAGTGGCCGACCAGGATGCCGCCGAACAGCACGCCGCCAATCCCCAGCCCGACACCGTACAACTTCCAGTTCCCCATCCACAGCCCAATGACGGCCGCCAACGCCAACATGCTGACGGTCAGGGCGATATCGCTCATAGGTCACATCCTTGCCAAAGTTGAATAGGGGATTTGCGGACATAGACACACAATTAACAAGGATTATGGCATCGGGCAGACGGGGGGACTGTGGCGTGCGCCACATAACGCAACGGGGGAGATCCGTCTGGATCTCCCCCGCATGATGATGACCGTTTTTCAGTCGGTTATTTGGCTTCCAGCTCCGGCGTCGCGCCGATGGCGATGCGCTGAGGCTGCAAGGCTTCCGGAACCTGACGCACCAGATCGATGTGCAACAGGCCATTTTCAAATTTGGCCTCGGACACCTGCAGGTGTTCCGCCAGAGTGAAGGTCAGCTGGAACTCTTTGCACACCAGCCCCTGATGCAGGTACTCGACCTGTTTTTCCGGCGGCGTGGGTTTACCGCTGACGGTCAGCCGCGGCCCTTCCACTTCGATATTCAGTTCGCTCTGCCGGAAACCGGCCAGCGCCAGAGAAATGCGGTAGTGATTGTCATCGCTTTTCTCGATGTTATACGGCGGGAACCCC
Source organism: Serratia sp. ME47 (assembly GCF_903970925.1). Classification (NCBI taxonomy): domain Bacteria; kingdom Pseudomonadati; phylum Pseudomonadota; class Gammaproteobacteria; order Enterobacterales; family Yersiniaceae; genus Serratia; species Serratia sp. ME47. The sequence goes on from NZ_CAJCKE010000015.1 coordinate 66,106, forward strand.
TGGGGTTCCTGGCCCCCCATGGAACTGGCCAGTTTATCAAAACCAATCCATTGACGCAGAAGCGGGGATAGATCGTAATTACGCATAGGAACAACTCCTTTCATTAAGCGAGATGTGTTTATTCAGCCCCCTGACGGCAGGCGGATTATTACTGCATATTTGCCGACAGCGTTCCTGCCGGCGAAAACGGAATTATTTAATTTCGATACGGCGCGGTTTTAATGTTTCCGGCACGATGCGCTGCATATCGATATACAGCAGACCGTTTTCCAGTTTGGCGCCTTTAATTTGAATATGTTCGGCCAGCTGGAATTTACGCTCGAAATTACGCTCAGCGATGCCCTGATATAAATAGGTTTTTTCTGCCGGTTCGTTATTGTGCGCACCGCGCACGATCAGCAGATTATCTTGCGTGGTGATCTCCAGCTCCTGCTCGGCAAACCCGGCTACCGCAATGGCGATGCGATAATGATTTTCGTCCACCAGCTCGACATTATAAGGGGGATAACCGCCGTTGCCCTGGCTCTGGCCGGCCTCCAGCGCGTTGAACAGGCGATCGAAACCAATGGCGGAACGGTATAGCGGAGAAAGATCGAAATTACGCATAAAACAGCCTCCTAAGGCACTTCAGCGAGGTTGAAATAAATACGCCTTCCATTCTGGACAGGCTAATTAAGCCAGAATTTCCTTACGGCAAATTCTCAATCCGGCTCTGATGATAAAATGGGGGTTGATTTCATCAATTCAACGGGCGAGGATCAAAAAAAGCGCTTTTCGGTTAGGTGAAAGTTTTTTTACCACTTACACTAAAGTGAGAGAGCCGCCACAGAGCGGGATTTTGCTTCTTTTAAAGCAGCAACAGGATGTTATAAATCAGCTTAATTTAGGGGCACAGCAACCCTGCAGGATGGATTAATGACGACGATGAAAGCGATAGCGACGGGCTGCATGTTGTTGGCGACCAGCGGTTGCTCCAGCGTGATGAGCCATACCGGCCCGAATCAGGGTTACTATCCCGGCACCCGCGCCAGCGTGGACATGCTGAAGGACGACAACACCAGCTGGGCGATGATGCCGCTGGTGGCGCTGGATCTGCCGTTCTCCGCAGTGATGGATACCGTGCTGCTGCCTTACGACTATCTGCGTTCAGGCAATGACGCCACCGCAGACTCGCCAAAAGCGCGCATCCTGCGCAGCGAGCAACAGAATCTGGCGGCAACCGGCAACCCCGGCGAGGGCAACGACAGCACCGCCACACACTAATCACGCACGCAGCGGGCCATCAGGCCCGCCTTACGCCTCAACCACAAAGATCTGGTTGAATCCGGCAATCTCGCGCATAAATGCCACTTTCTTGCCATCCGGCGAAAACACCACGGCATCCCCCGACGGCGGCTGCACGCTGCGCTGCGTTAAACGCTGCAGGCGGCCGCTGGCGACCTCACACAGCATCACGCTGTTGTCACACACCAGGGCTATCGTCCCGCCCTGCGGGTGCCAGCTGAACGCCGACTGGATGTCATGCTCGCCGCGGCTGACCTGGCGCGGCTCACCGCCGTTCGGCGACACCGTCCACAGTTGCACCACGCCGCCGTCATCCTTCATCAGAAAAGCTATCTGGCTGCCGTCCGGCGAGCTGCGCAGCCAATGGCGCGGCGCACCGACCACGCCCGGAAAACGGCGTTCACCGGTAAAGGTCACCCGCCGCTGCCTGACGCCAAGCGGCGGCGCCGGCAGCTCGCTTTCCGTCCCCTGCAGCGGCACAGCGCCGGCCCTGGCGTAGTCGGCGTCGTTCTCCGGCAGATCGACGATAAACACCTCCGGCAGTTTCTCGCCGGCGGCGGACAGCGTATCGCCGATGAACGCCAGCGCCCAACGCTGCCGACTGCCGTCAGCCTTACGGTAGCCTTCGCGGCCAATCCAGCCTTCTTCGTAGGCGCGATTGATCTGATCGCTGCCCGGCTGCGGCTGCGGCACGGTCTCGCTAACCAGCACGCAATAGTGGCTGCCGTCATATTCACGGGGATGCTGTTTCGGCGGATTGACCCCGTGCAGCGGTACAGCCACGCCGACGTTGCGCAGATCGCGCGCCGGATCGCATTCATGCATCACGTGATCGTTGTAGGTAAAGCTGAGGCGGCTGCCGTCCGGGCTGAAAACGTGCACATGGCTGCCGCCGCGCAGCGCGCCGGGCGTGTAGGGCGCCGTGATATCCAGCGCGTCGAGGGTAATGGCCAACTCGCGATCCGGTTCGCTGACGATCACCCCGCGGCGGTGATGAAAATCATACTGCCAGGCGCTGTCCGGGTGTTCCGGGCCGTGGATGAAGACGTAACGCGCCGGCGCATCGGGGCTGACCGTGACCACGCCGACGTGTGCGCCGTGCTGGGCGCGATAAACCACTTCCACCGCGCCGCTGGCGACGTTAACCCGCTCGATGCTCAGGCCGGTGAAAGAGGCGCCGCGCGGGCGCACGTCATAAGCCAGCCATTGGCTGTCCGGCGTCCAGACGTTGATATTGGTTAACTGATGCCCGCGTGGGTCGAAAGTCAGTTGTTTTTCCCGATGGCTCATGGCGGCTCTCCTGCGCATGCTGGCACTGAACGGCCATCTTACCGGATCGGCAGCCGCGTTTCATATGGCCGGCGAGGACGAGCCGGGGGCTTTCCCGCGTCGAAATTTCCATGAGACTTATCCGTTAAGCCCATCGACGACGCCGGCAGGAAATAAACGCCCGGCTAGCCGGCCACATTCCTGATGGGGAAACTCAACGACGCCCAAACGGTATAAGTAAAGGAAGCGAGCATTATTTTATTGATTATCCTTCTCCTCATTAAATACGCCCGCAGCGACACCTTACTTAACGCAAATAAATAAAAAATTGTGCCGCTAAACGCCCGGTAATGTTTATTTTCACCGCATACGCGATGCGTACCCCCGGCCATTTCCGCTTTCTGGCCGGGTTGCCCGACGGGGTTTACAATCCATACAAAAAAGTACAAACTGGATTTTAAGTCTAAAAACTCGGAGCCGGTATGAACCCCCTTTTCGATGCCATTGTTTCTGCCCATCAGCAACTGCGCCCTCAGGTGCGAGTCACGCCATTGGAGCGCAGCGTGCTGCTTTCTCAGCAATTGGGTTGCGAGCTGTATTTGAAATGCGATCACCTGCAGCACACCGGTTCCTTTAAATTTCGCGGCGCCAGCAACAAGCTGCGGCTGCTGGATAACGAGCAACGCCGGCGCGGCGTGATCGCCGCCTCTACCGGCAACCACGGTCAGGCCGTCGCTTTGGCGGGGCAACTGATGGGCGTTGGCGTCACGGTTTATGCGCCGGAGACGGCGGCGAGCATCAAGCTCGACACCATTCGCGCGTTGGGCGGCACCGTGGAATTGGTGCCGGGCGATGCGCTGAACGCCGAACTGGCGGGGGAACAGGCCGCACGCGAACAGGGAAAAACCTATATCTCGCCGTATAACGACGAGCAGGTGATCGCCGGCCAGGGCACCTGCGGCATGGAGCTGGTTGAACAGCTCACCGATCTGGACGCGGTGTTCGTGGCGGTCGGCGGCGGGGGTTATATCGCCGGCATCGGCACCGTTCTGCGGCAACTGTCGCCGAACACGCAGCTTATCGCCTGCTGGCCGGAAAACGCCACCAGCCTGTACAGCGCGCTGGAAGCGGGCCATATCTTCCCGGTGGAAGAGCAAGAAACCCTGTCCGACGGCACCGCCGGCGGCGTCGAGCCGGGCGCCGTGACCTTTCCGCTGTGCCAACAGCTGATCGACCGCAAAGTGCTGGTCAGCGAAGCGGAGATTAAACACGCGATGCGCCGGATAGCCGCCAGCGATCGCTGGATTATCGAAGGCGCGGCCGGCGTGGCGCTGGCGGCGGCGATCAAACTGGCGCCGGAATACCAGGGTAAAAAGGTGGCGGTGGTGCTGTGCGGCAAGAACATCGTGCTGGAGAAATACCTCAAGGCCATCGCCGATGCACATCCTTAATCGGCAGCAAATCCTCGCCGCGTTCGACGCCGAGACCATAACGCCGCTGCTGAAGCAGGGTTTTATCGCCTACTCGCAACAGCGGGTGCAACAGCCGCCGGTGCAGCATTTCCTGTTCGAGCGGGCCGACGGCGACTGCTGCATCAAGTCCGCCTGGTTGGAAGGCGACGAACTGTTCGTGGTCAAGATCTCTACCGGTTTCTATCGCAATGCCGAACACGGCCTGCCGAGCAATCAGGGGCTGATGATGGCGTTCTCCGCCCAAACCGGCGAGCCGCAGGCGCTGCTGCAAGATGAAGGTTGGCTGACCGCGCTGCGCACCGCCCTGGCCGGCCGCATCGTCGCCGAGCTGTGCGCGCCGCCGCATATTCAGGCGATCGGCATTGTCGGCACGGGCCTGCAGGCGCGGCTGCAGCTGCAATGCCTGAAACCGGTGACCGATTGCCGCGAGGTATGGGTGTGGGGGCGAGACGAACAGGCGCTGGCGGCGTATCGGCGCGATGCCGAAGCCGAGGGTTTCCGGGCGCGGGTTACGCAGAATGCGGCGGAACTGGCGGCGCACTGTCAGCTGATCGTGACTACCACGCCCAGCCGCGAACCGATATTGCAGGCGGCGGATATTCGGCCCGGTACGCACATCACCGCCGTGGGCGCCGACACGCCCGGCAAGCAGGAACTGGCGACCGAGCTGGTGGCCCGCGCAGACGCGCTGCTGGTTGATGCCCTGGCGCAGTGTACGGACTATGGCGAGATCGCGACGGCTTATCGGCAAAATAGGCTGATTTCAACGCCAATCGTCGAAATTGGCGCCGTCTTGGCGCAGGGAGGGCGGGTACGACGCGAGCCGCAGCACATCACCATCGCCGATCTCACCGGCTTGGCGATTCAGGATCTGCAGATCGCCAAAGGGGTGTTGGCGAAGGTATAAAAAGGGCGCCGCAGCGCCCCGCTTGATCAGGCGTTGAGCACGAACTTCTCGATAGCGCGCGCCACGCCGTCTTCGGTATTGGCGCTGGTGACAAACTGCGCCACCGCTTTCAGCTCGGGAATGGCATTGCCCATCGCCACGCCGACGCCGGCATATTCGATCATCGCCGTATCGTTGGCCTGATCCCCCAGCGTCATGATGTTCTCCCGCGCCACGCCGAGATGCTCGGCCAGCATTCTCACCCCGGCGCCTTTATCGACGTTTTTGTGCAAGATCTCAAGGTAGTAAGGCGCGCTTTTCAGGATGGTGTAACGCGCGCGCGTTTCTTCCGGGATGCGCGCGATAGCGCGGTCCAGCAGCTCCGGCTCGTCGATCATCATCACTTTAGGGAAACGCATCTGGCGATCCATCTCTTCCACGCTGCGGTATTTCAGCGGAATACCGGTCATTTCCGCCTCGTGTATGGTGTACTTGCCGATGTCCTTGTTCGGGGTATACAGGGTATCGAAATCAAACGCCTGGAAGTGAACGCCGAACTCGCGCGCCATCTGCTCGAAATGCAGATAATCCTCAAAGCCCAGCGTTTCTTGCAGAATGCAGGCGCCGTCGACCGCACGCAGCACTAGCGCGCCGTTATAAGTGATACAGAAATCGCCGGGGCCTTGAATGTCCAACTGGCGCAGATAATCCTGCACGCCGACATAAGGCCGCCCGGTGGCCAGCACCACGTGCACCCCTTTGCGCCGCGCCGCCGCGATAGCCTGCTTTACCGCCGGCGTGATTTGATGCTGCGGATCCAGCAACGTGCCGTCCATGTCGATCGCAATCAGTTCAATAGCCATTCAACGCTTCTCCCAGTGATTTTTATTCATGCTAACGCGTTTCAGCCTCGGCTGTCAGCGCCAAAAAAGGCCAAAAAAAATCCGCGCGGGTCGCCCGGCGCGGATTTTCACAGCCATTAACGCATCAGATATCGATGTTCGCCGCTTTCAGGGCGTTTTCTTCGATAAAGGCGCGACGCGGTTCAACCGCATCGCCCATCAGCGTGGTGAACAGCTGATCGGCAGCGATGGCATCCTTGACGGTCACGCGCAGCATGCGGCGGCTTTCCGGATCCATGGTGGTTTCCCACAGCTGCTCCGGGTTCATCTCGCCCAGACCTTTATAACGCTGCACCGACAGGCCGCGGCGCGACTCTTTCACCAGCCACTCCAGCGCCTGTTCAAAGCTGTCTACCGGCTGACGGCGTTCGCCGCGCTCGATGAACGCGCCCTCTTCGATCAGCCCGCGCAGCTGCTCGCCCAGCTGGCAGATCTTGCGGTATTCACCGCCGTGGATGAAGTCGAAGTCCAGCTTATAGTCGGTATCCACGCCGTGGGTACGGATGCGCAACGCCGGCTCGAACATCTGGCGCTCGCGGTTCTCGAAGATCACGAAGTCATAGCTGCTGCCGTGCTGCTCTTTGTCGTTCAGCGCCTGCACCAGCGACGCGATCCAGGTTTTCACCTTGGCTTCATCGCTGAGATCGCCTTCGTTCAGCGTCGGCTGATAGATCAGGCTGTTCAGCAGCGCGCGCGGGTAGCGGCGCTCCATGCGGCCAATCAGCTTCTGCACGCCGTAGTGCTCGGCCACCAGTTTCTCCAACTGCTCGCCGCCGAGCGCCGGTGCGCTGGCATTGGTGTGCAGCGTAGCGCCGTCCATCGCGATGGCGATCTGATACTGATCCATCGCCTCGTCATCTTTGATGTACTGCTCCTGCTTGCCTTTCTTCACCTTGTACAGCGGCGGCTGTGCGATGAACACGTGGCCACGCTCGATGATTTCCGGCATCTGGCGGTAGAAGAAGGTCAACAGCAGCGTACGGATGTGCGAACCGTCGACGTCGGCATCGGTCATGATGATGATGCTGTGGTAACGCAGCTTGTCCGGGCTGTACTCGTCGCGGCCGATGCCGCAACCCAGCGCGGTGATCAACGTCGCCACTTCCTGCGAAGAGAGCATTTTGTCGAAACGCGCTTTCTCGACGTTGAGGATTTTCCCCTTCAGCGGCAAGATAGCCTGATTCTTGCGGTTGCGCCCCTGCTTGGCAGAGCCGCCCGCGGAGTCCCCTTCCACCAGGTACAGTTCGGACAGCGCCGGATCGCGTTCCTGGCAGTCCGCCAGCTTGCCCGGCAGGCCGGCCAGATCCAGCGCGCCTTTGCGGCGGGTCATCTCACGCGCTTTACGCGCCGCTTCGCGCGCGCGCGCCGCGTCGATGATTTTGCCGACCACGATTTTCGCGTCGCCCGGATTCTCCATCAGGTAATCCACCAGCTTCTCGTTCATCAGCGTTTCAACCGCGGTTTTCACCTCGGAAGAGACCAACTTGTCCTTGGTCTGAGAAGAGAACTTCGGATCCGGCACCTTCACCGACACCACGGCGATCAGGCCTTCACGCGCGTCATCGCCAGTGGCGCTGACTTTGGCCTTCTTGCTGTAACCTTCCTTCTCCATGTAGCTGTTCAGCGTACGGGTCATCGCGGTACGGAAACCGACCAGGTGCGTGCCGCCGTCGCGCTGCGGAATGTTGTTGGTGAAGCAGTAGATGTTTTCCTGGAAACCGTCGTTCCACTGCAGCGCCACTTCCACGCCGATGTCGTCTTTCACGGTGGAGAAGTAGAACACGTTCGGGTGGATCGGGGTTTTGTTCTTGTTCAGGTACTCGACAAACGCCTTGATGCCGCCTTCGTAATGGAAGTGGTCTTCACGGTCGGTGCGCTTGTCCTTCAGGCGAATAGACACGCCGGAGTTGAGGAAGGACAGCTCGCGCAGACGCTTGGCCAGAATGTCGTACTCGAATTCGGTCACATTGGTGAAGGTCTGGTGGCTCGGCCAGAAGCGGACCATGGTGCCGGTCTGCTCGGTTTCGCCCACCACGTTCAGCGGCGCCTGCGGCTCGCCGTGGCTGTAAGTTTGTTCGTGCACTTTGCCTTCGCGGCGGATCACCAGCTCCAGTTTCTCCGACAGGGCGTTAACCACCGAGACGCCCACGCCGTGCAGGCCGCCGGAAACTTTATAGGAGTTGTCGTCGAATTTACCGCCGGCGTGCAGCACGGTCATGATGACCTCTGCGGCTGAAACCCCTTCTTCCGGGTGAATGCCGGTCGGAATGCCGCGGCCGTCATCCTGCACCGATACCGAGTTGTCGGCATGGATGGTGACCTGAATGTCACTACAGTGGCCCGCGAGCGCTTCGTCGATAGCGTTGTCCACAACCTCGAATACCATGTGGTGCAGACCGGTGCCGTCATCGGTATCGCCGATATACATGCCCGGGCGCTTGCGCACCGCATCCAGCCCTTTTAATACCTTGATACTTGAGGAGTCATAAGAATTCGACATCAACGTTTCTCGCTCATTTTAGTCCTGTGGTTGAACCTCTATTTTACCCTGTTCCACGCGGAACATCTTGCCCTTTTCACCGGCCATGTCGGTCACTTGTTCAGCGCTGACCGCGCTGACAAAAACCTGGGCCTGGGTGGCTTTCAGGCGATCGGCCAGCAACCGGCGACGGCCGGTGTCCAGCTCGGAGGCAAAATCATCAATCAGATACAGGCAACGCCGCCCGCTCTGCCGGGTGAGAAACTCACCCTGCGCCAAGCGCAACGCGCACATCAGCAGCTTAAGCTGACCGCGCGATAACAAATCCTCTACCGGCGTGCCGTCGGCACGAATGCGAAAGTCCGCTTTATGCGGCCCCACCGCGGTATAGGTCAACGCCCTGTCGCGCTCAAACTGGCGCTCCAGCAGCTCGCCGTAGTCGCTCTCTTTGTCCCAGCCGCGCTGGAAGGAGAAGCTCAGGGCGAATTCAGGCAGAAACTGCGCGCAGGTCGCGGTGATATCCGCGGCGATCGCGTCGCTGTATTCCGCCCGCCATTCGCTGATGCGCTCCGCGAGCGGGATCAGTTCCTGATCCCAGGCGCGGATCTGCGCATAGCGACTCACCTGGCGCAGCGCGGCATTGCGCTGCTTCAGTAACCGTTTCAGGTTGCTCCAGGCGGTGAAAAAACCGGGTTCGTTATGAAAACAGCCCCAGTCCAGGAAAGCGCGCCGGAATTTCGGCCCGCCGTTCAGCAGGGTAAAACCTTCGGGGGTGATCAGCTGCATGGGCAGCAGCTGCGCCAGCTCGGCCACCTTGTGGCCGTCGCTGCCATCGATGCGTACTTTGCTGTCACCCTGACGGCTCTTGCTCAATCCTACCGATAGCTCGCGCTCCGCGCCTTCGATGCGGCCATGCAGCACGAACTCCGGTTGGTCGTGGCGGATCACCCGACCGGCCTGCAGACTGCGAAAGGCGCGGCCATGGCCGAGCGTATACACCGCCTCCAGCACGCTGGTCTTGCCGCTGCCGTTAGCGCCGACCAGGAAGTTGAATCCCGGCGCCAGCGCCAAATCCGCCGCCTCGATATTGCGGAAATCTTTAATCAATAAACGCGTCAGAGCCATGCAATCTCTTTACCGATGACGGTGCTGTAATTCAAGGTAACGAGACTACAACCGCATTGGCATGACAACGTAGGCCGCCGCCTGACTGGCGCCGTCTTCGATCTGCACGCTGGAGACCGAGTCGGTCAACAGCAGGCGCACGTCTTCACACTTGAGCGCGTTCAACACGTCCAGCACGTAGCTGACGTTGAAGCCGATCTCCATCTCCGCGCCGTCGTAGCTGACGTCGAGGATCTCTTCCGCCTCTTCCTGTTCCGGGTTGTTGGCGGTGATCTTCAGCTGATTCTGGCTGACGTACAGCCGCACGCCGCGGAATTTCTCGTTCGAGAGAATGGCCGCGCGGGCGAACGCCTGCTTGAGCAGATCGCAGCCGGCTTCCAGCGTTTTGTCCGGGTTCTTCGGCAAGACGCGGCGATAGTCCGGGAAACGGCCGTCAACCAGCTTGGACGTGAAGATGAAATCGCCGACGTGGGCGCGAATGTTGTTGCTGCCGATCTGCAGCTGCAGCAGCGAATCGCCGCCGTCCAGCAAGCGCACCAGCTCCATCACCCCTTTACGCGGCACGATCACCGAATGCGACGGCAGCTGCTGGCCGATCGGCATCGAGCACACCGCCAGGCGGTGGCCGTCGGTCGCGACGGTGCGCAGCTCTTCGCCTTCGGTTTCAAACAGCATGCCGTTCAGGTAGTAACGCACGTCCTGATGGGCCATCGAGAACTGGGTGGCTTCGATCAGGCGCTTCAGCGTCGCCTGCGGCAAGGTGAATTCCACCTCGCTCTGCCAGTCGTCCAGGTTCGGGAAGTCCGCCGCGGGCAGCGTGGACAGCGAGAAACGGCTGCGGCCGGATCGCACCAGCATGCGCTCGCTCTCCAGCGTGACGGCGATCTCCGCCCCTTCCGGCAGGCCACGGCAGATATCAAAGAATTTGCGCGCGGGCACGGTGGTCGCGCCCGGCTCGTGCGGCTGGGACAGGGCGACGCGCGCCACCATCTCCATCTCCAGATCGGTGCCGGTCAGCAGCAGGGAGCCTTCCGTCACCTGCAACAGCAGGTTGCCCAGGATCGGCAAGGTCGGGCGGCCGCCCAGCGGGCTGCTCACCTGTTGCAGCGGTTTTAGCAGATGCTCACGTTCAACGATAAATTTCATAGCGCTATGAAGATAATGTTCTGATTAAATTGGAGAAATCTTCTTTGATGTCGTGACTTTCCTCACGCAGCTGCTCGATCTTCCGGCAGGCGTGCAACACCGTGGTATGGTCGCGGCCACCAAACGCATCGCCGATTTCCGGCAGGCTGTGGTTGGTGAGTTCCTTCGCCAGCGCCATCGCCATCTGGCGCGGGCGGGCAACGGATCGCGAACGCCGCTTGGACAGCAAATCCGCGACTTTAATCTTGTAATACTCCGCCACCGTCTTTTGGATATTGTCGATGGTGACCAGCTTTTCCTGCAGCGCCAGCAGATCGCGCAGCGCTTCGCGCACGAAATCGATGGTGATGGCCCGGCCGGTAAAGTTGGCGTTGGCGATCACGCGGTTCAGCGCCCCTTCGAGCTCACGCACGTTGGAACGCAGGCGTTTGGCGATGAAGAACGCCACTTCGCCCGGCAGGCGAATGTCGTTTTCGTCGGCCTTTTTCATCAGGATCGCCACGCGGGTTTCCAGCTCCGGCGGCTCGATCGCCACCGTCAGCCCCCAGCCGAAGCGGGACTTCAGACGATCTTCCACCCCGTTGATCTCTTTAGGGTAGCGATCCGAAGTCAGGATGATCTGCTGATTGCCTTCCAACAGGGCGTTAAAGGTATGGAAGAACTCTTCCTGCGAACGCTCCTTGTTGGCGAAGAATTGGATGTCATCGATCAGCAACGCATCGACCGAACGGTAGTAGCGCTTAAACTCTTCGATGGCATTGTTCTGCAACGCTTTGACCATGTCTTGTACGAAGCGTTCCGAGTGCATGTAGACCACTTTGGCGTTGGCCTTGCGCGCCATGATGCCGTTGCCGACCGCGTGCAGCAGGTGAGTTTTACCCAGGCCGGTGCCGCCATACAGGAACAAAGGGTTGTAGGCGCCGCCCGGATTGTCCGCCACCTGGCGAGCCGCCGCGCGCGCCAGCTGGTTTGACTTACCCTCGACGAAGTTGTCGAAGGTGTGTTTGGGGTTGACGTTGGAGCGGTAAGAGAGCTCGGGCTGCGCCGCCGCGTTGTCCCAGCTCGGGCGCGAAGGCGCGGCCGTGCGCGCCGCCGGGGCCGCAGGGGCGCTGCTGACGCTGGCGGTCACGGTCTGGCTGATCACCTGCGTGATCGGCTTGCTGCCGACTTCAAAACGCAGCAAAGGCGCATCCGTGCCGCAGAAATCATTCAGCAGACCATTGATATTGTTTAAGTACTTATCGCGAACCCAATCCAGCACAAAACGGTTAGGCGCGTACAGCGCCAGGGTGTTGTCACTCAGTTCCGCCTGCAATGGGCGAATCCACATACTAAATTCTGTGGCAGGTAACTCATCCTGCAATCGGGCAAGACACTGCTGCCAAAGCGAAAGTGACACGGCGGACTCCACTCGAACAAGATCAATAAAGAAAAGAAACGGGCAACTTTTTTATAACTCATGATTTTTGACACATACCCGGCATCGGCTGTTTGCCTGTGGGGGATGCGAACCGCCTTTCACGGTTTGTGTCCCTCACGATCCCGGCATGAGGGATCGCGATCGGAATGACGGATCATAGCGCAATCCGCGCAAGAGATCCTCCCCTTCCTCACAGATTAGATCCATTTTATCCACAGGCCGCGGCCGGCGGCGATCTTTTCGCCGCCGGCGCCGAATGACCGCGCAGATCCCGGCCGCTGCGCCGCGTTTTTTACATTGTCAACCGGTTATACCCTGTTATCCACGTCGGATCCTGGGATCGCGCGCAAAGGATCTCACGGGGATCCTTGCGATTTCACCCCGAGTCCGTATAATCTTCGCCCTACGTGTGATACCTGGTTCCTTATGGTGCGTCATTAGCCAGACAGGATTCTGCGGTGACCACGGGCCAAGACCGGATTTTGTGCCGTTATTGGCAGACAACCAGGTAGGCTGGCGCGATGCGAATTGACTCAGGACTGTACAATTATTACAATCCCGCTTCTTTATGTATTGCGATTGAGGCGTCGGTCATCTTCACGCCGAGTAGCCAAACGCGTTTACTGATCAGTAATTATTTTAAGTTTAGGTAGAAATCGCTATGAAACGCACTTTCCAACCGTCCGTATTGAAGCGCAACCGTAGCCACGGTTTCCGTGCTCGTATGGCCACCAAAAATGGTCGTCAAGTTCTGGCCCGCCGTCGTGCGAAAGGCCGTGCTCGTCTGACTGTTTCTAAGTAATAAAGCTAACCCGCTGAGTGGTTAAGCTCGCTTTTCCCAGGGAGTTACGTTTGTTAACTCCCACTCATTTCACTTTCGTCTTCCAGCAGCCACAACGGGCTGGCACGCCGCAAATCACCATCCTCGGCCGCCTGAACCAGCTGGGGCATCCCCGCATCGGTCTTACCGTCGCCAAAAAACACGTCAAACGCGCGCACGAGCGTAATCGGATCAAACGCCTAACCCGCGAAAGCTTCCGCCTGCGCCAGCACGAATTACCGGCGATGGATTTTGTCGTGGTGGCCAAAAAGGGGATAGCGGATTTGGATAACCGCGCGCTGACGGAAGCTTTGGATAAATTATGGCGTCGCCACTGTCGCCAGGCTCCCGCATCCTGATCGGGCTGGTGCGGGCCTATCAGCTCGTCATCAGTCCGCTGCTAGGGCCTCGTTGTCGCTTCCAGCCGACATGCTCTCATTACGCAATTGAGGCATTAAGCAGGTTTGGCATGATAAAAGGCAGTTGGTTAGCATTGAAACGCGTATTAAAATGCCACCCTTTGAACCCAGGTGGCGATGATCCGGTGCCGCCAAAAACCGACGATAACAGAGAACACTAACGATGGATTCGCAACGCAATCTTCTCCTCATCGCTCTGCTGTTCGTGTCTTTCATGATCTGGCAGGCATGGCAAACGGACAACGCTCCGCAGCCGGCCGCACAGACCACGCAACAGACTTCGAACGCAGTAGCCGGTGATGCCGCCAGCCAGGCCGTGCCAGCCAGTGGTCAGGGTAAGCTGATTACCGTGAACACCGACGTGCTGTCACTGACCATCAACACCCGTGGTGGCGATATCGAGCAGGCTAAACTGTTGGCCTACCCGGAAACTCTGGGTTCATCGACTCCGTTCCAACTGCTGGAAACCACTCCGTCGTTCGTCTATCAGGCGCAAAGCGGCCTGACCGGTAAAAACGGCCCGGACAACCCGGCCAAAGGCGAACGCCCGCTGTACCAAGCGGCGCAGGACAGCTACACCCTGCCGGAAGGCCAGGACGAGCTGCGCATCCCGCTGACCTACACCGATAAAGACGGCGCGGTCTACACCAAGACCTTCGTGCTCAAACGCAACCACTATGCGGTCGGCGTGGATTACAGCATCGACAACAAAGGCGCGGCGCCGCTGGAGCTGACCCTGTTCGGCCAGCTGAAGCAGACCACCGAATTGCCTAAGCACCGCGATACCGGCAGCAGCAACTTCGCGTTGCACACCTTCCGCGGCGCGGCGTACTCGTCCAGCGAGGACAAGTACCAGAAATACGCGTTCGACAAAGACGAAAACCTGAGAGTCACCACCAAAGACGGTTGGGTCGCCATGCTGCAGCAGTACTTCGCCACCGCGTGGGTACCGGCGACCAAGGGTGACAACACCTTCTACACCGCCAAACCGGGTGACAACCTGTCCACCATCGGCTTCAAATCTACCCCGGTCGTGGTGCAGCCTGGCGCTCAGCAGCAGCTGAACGCGACCCTGTGGGTCGGCCCGGAGCTGCAGGACCAGATGGCCCAACTGGCGCCGCACCTGGACCTGACCGTGGATTACGGCTGGCTGTGGTTCATCTCCCAGCCGCTGTTCAAACTGCTGAAGTTCATCCACGGCTTTATCGGCAACTGGGGCTTCTCCATCATCATCATCACCTTCATCGTGCGCGGCATCATGTACCCGCTGACCAAGGCGCAGTACACCTCGATGGCGAAAATGCGCATGCTGCAGCCGAAGCTGCAGGCGATGCGCGAACGCATCGGCGATGACAAGCAGCGCATGAGCCAAGAGATGATGGCGCTGTACAAGGCGGAGAAAGTGAACCCGCTCGGCGGCTGCCTGCCGCTGATCATTCAGATGCCGATCTTCCTGGCGCTGTACTACATGCTGATGGGTTCGGTCGAGCTGCGCCACGCGCCGTTCGCCCTGTGGATCCATGACTTGTCGGCGCAAGACCCGTACTACATCCTGCCAATCCTGATGGGCGTGACGATGTTCTTCATTCAGAAGATGTCGCCGACCACCGTGACTGACCCGATGCAGCAGAAAATCATGACCTTCATGCCGGTGATCTTCACAGTGTTCTTCCTGTGGTTCCCGTCCGGTCTGGTGCTGTACTACATCGTCAGCAACCTGGTGACCATCCTGCAGCAGCAGCTGATTTACCGTGGTCTGGAAAAACGCGGTCTGCACAGCCGCGACAAGAAAAAAAGCTAAGCGTATTGTAGGGGTTCGGCGCGCCGACCCTTGCAGTCACCCCAAAGGCGGTCATTAGACCGCCTTTTTGCATCTTAATCGTCAGAGAGAACCGTTATGAGCACCACCGATACCATCGTAGCCCAAGCCACCCCGCCGGGACGCGGCGGCGTCGGCATTCTGCGCATTTCCGGAAGCAAGGCCAAAGACGTCGCCCTGGCGTTGCTCGGCAAGCTGCCGAAGCCGCGCTACGCTGACTATCTGCCGTTCCGCGACGCCACGGGCGCCACCCTCGATCAGGGCATCGCGCTGTGGTTCCCGGGGCCGAACTCCTTTACCGGCGAAGACGTGCTGGAACTGCAGGGCCACGGCGGGCCGGTGATCCTCGATCTGCTGCTCAAGCGCGTGCTGGCGCTGCCCGACGTGCGCATCGCGCGGCCGGGCGAGTTCTCCGAGCGCGCGTTTCTCAACGACAAACTCGATCTGGCGCAGGCCGAAGCGATTGCCGATCTGATCGACGCCAGCTCCGAGCAGGCGGCGCGTTCGGCGATGAACTCGCTGCAAGGCGCGTTCTCCACCCGCATCCACCAGCTCGTGGAAGCGCTCACTCACCTGCGAATCTATGTGGAAGCGGCGATCGACTTCCCGGACGAGGAAATCGACTTCCTGTCCGACGGTAAAATCGAGGCGCAGCTCAACGACGTGATGGCGGATCTGGACAACGTGCGCGGTGAAGCGCGCCAGGGCAGCCTGCTGCGCGAAGGGATGAAGGTGGTGATCGCCGGGCGCCCCAATGCCGGCAAATCGAGCCTGCTCAATGCGCTGGCCGGACGCGAGGCGGCGATCGTCACCGATATCGCCGGCACCACCCGCGACGTTCTGCGCGAACACATCCATATCGACGGCATGCCGCTGCACATCATCGACACCGCCGGCCTGCGCGACGCCAGCGACGAAGTGGAGCGCATCGGCATCGAACGTGCATGGAACGAGATCGAACAGGCCGACAGAGTGCTGTTTATGGTTGACGGCACCACCACCGCCGCCACCGAGCCGGCGGAGATCTGGCCGGAATTTATGGCGCGCCTGCCGGACACGCTGCCGATCACCGTGGTGCGCAACAAAGCCGACATCACCGGTGAAACGCTGGGTATGACGGAAGTGAATAACCACTCACTTATTCGCCTGTCGGCTCGCACCGGCGAAGGCGTCGATGTGCTGCGCGATCATCTTAAACAGAGCATGGGCTTCACCAGCAACATGGAAGGCGGCTTCCTGGCGCGCCGTCGCCACCTGCAGGCGCTGGAACTGGCGGCGCAGCATCTGGTACAGGGCAAAGAACAGTTAGTGAGCGCTTACGCGGGGGAGCTGCTGGCCGAGGAACTGCGCCAGGCGCAGCTGGCCCTGAGCGAAATCACCGGCGAATTCACCTCCGACGATCTGCTGGGCCGCATTTTCTCCAGCTTCTGTATCGGGAAATAATCGACTGCGAGCGCCGTATCCTACTCGGCGCCCGCATGTTACTTCTCCCGGCGGCATCAAAACTCACCTAAGCTTATCTCATCAATTTTGATGCTTGAGAGATAAGCTTACATGAACGAATCTTTAGACTTGATCGGCGTGGGATTGGGGCCTTTCAATCTCAGTCTGGCCGCTCTGGCCGCCGAAAGCAACGCCGTCAATTATACCTTTCTCGATCGTAACGCCAGCTTCCGCTGGCATCCCGGTATGCTGTTGCCCTCAGCTTATATGCAAACCTATGTACTGCAGGATCTGGTTACCGCCGTCAGCCCACGCAGCCAATTTTCATTTATTAATTACTTGGTCGAAAAGAAAAAAATTTATCGTTTTTTAATCACCGAGCAGCAAATTATCAGCCGGGAAGAATTTTCCGACTACCTGAGTTGGGCGTGCGAAAGGTTAGACGGACTACAGTTTTCACAGTCCGTAGAGCGTATTGATTTTGACGATGAAAAGGGTTTGTTCAAGGTAAGTACCCACAACCAGACTCTGTGGGCGAAAAATATCTGTCTGGGTACCGGACATGACCCTTGGTTGCCGGAAGCATTTTACCCGGCGCTGGGTGAAAACTGCATGCATGCCGCTGAAATAGCCCTGCGCAATCCAGACTTCAGCGGCAAGCGGGTTATGGTAGTGGGCGGCGGCCAAAGCGGCGCCGATGTTTTTTTGAACGCGTTGCAGGGACACTGGGGCGAGCCGGCACAGCTGGATTGGCTCTCGCGCCGTCCCAATTTTCAGCCGCTGGATGAGTCCCCCTTCACCAACGAATATTTCACTCCTGAGTACGTCGACTATTTCTATACGCTGCCGGCCGAGATCCGCGCACGTGAAATCAAAACACAGAAATTGCCGGCAGACGGCATCAGCAATCATACGCTGCGAACCTTGTACCGTGAGCTTTATATGCGTTTTGACGTGATGCGCCAGACACGCAATGTGCGTTTACTGCCCCATCGCACTCTACTGACCGTAGAATCAAAGGATGGGGCTTTTCATCTGCGCACGCTTCACGGTCTGGAAAATCGCCAGGAAAGTTTCAGAGCCGATATCGTCATTCTGGCCACCGGCTATCGCGCCACTCTGCCCGCTTATCTGAAACCCCTGGTGCCACGCATCCCGCTCGATTCGAAGCAGCATCTACC
The DNA here is from genome assembly GCF_903970925.1 of Serratia sp. ME47. Lineage (NCBI taxonomy): Bacteria > Pseudomonadati > Pseudomonadota > Gammaproteobacteria > Enterobacterales > Yersiniaceae > Serratia > Serratia sp. ME47. The sequence continues at coordinate 83,771 of NZ_CAJCKE010000015.1, forward strand.
GCTGCTGCCAAATTTTAATCTTGAATGGCTCGGCCCGGAACAAAATCGAATTTATGCGGTAAATGCCGGGATACACAGCCATGGCAGCGCAGAAGGCGGACTGAGCCTGATGGCCTGGCGTTCAGCGCGCATCCTCAATCACTTGCTGGGCAAGCCATACTTTGATTTGGCACCGAACACATCAATGATCCAATGGTGGAGCGATGCCGCGTCGGACGATATCTCTTCCATCGTTAATAAATAGGATAATCCGCATAGTGTTTTTTGATGATAAATCCTCAACTTAGCCTTAATCTAACACCCCTGCGTTCTTAGCGACCCTCTGTCATGGAGTGAACAATGGCGTGTCATTTTGCCCGATGGACCCCGGCCTCCGCTGTCCTGGATACCCAGAGACTCTCCGACGAAGTTATAGCCGCCACCCGCACCTTTTCCGTTAAGCGCCGCACGCGTTACCTGCAAGGGCGCATTCTGCTCGCCGAAATGATGTTTTACCTGTACGGCCTGCCGACGCTTCCCCCTATAGCCACCACCCCGACCGGCCGCCCCTGCTTCGCCGATCATCAGCTGCCCGATTTTAGCCTCGCCTACGCCAGCAACACCGTGGGCGTGCTGCTCAGCGACGAAGGCAAAGTCGGACTGGATATCGAAGTGATGCGGGCGCGCGGTACCCGGCAAAGCGCGCTGCAACACGCGCATCAGACGCCGGCGGAAAGTGCCTGGATCGGCGCGCAGGACGATCGGCTGGAGGCGGAAACTCAGCTGTGGAGCATCCGGCAAAGCGTGCTGAAAATTTCCGGCCTGGGCAACAGCGGCCAGTCTACGCTGCGTCTGCATCCGTTCTCAGGGCACCTGCGCTCCAGCGCCACGCCGGACGTTCAGGTGATGAGCGACGCCGATGAATACCTGAGCTGGGCCTGCGCCGGCAGCCCCGGGCTGGATCGCCTGCTGTGCTGGCGCTACGAAGAGCGCCGCGGCCTGCACAAAGACGGGGAAATCTCGCCCCGCAGCCCGGCGGCGTCCTCGCGCTTCGTCAAACTGACGGGTCTGAAGACGCCCGGTTAACGTGGCGCAAGGCGGATAAAGCCGTTTTTACCGCACGAATTTCTGCCGTAATTTGTAAAAACAGCTAAATGTTGAGCAATCGCCTATTCTCGACCCGAGCTTTAGCCTACTATTCGCCCATGTTGTCCGCTGAATCTGCTCATTCGAAAGGGAGAATCATCATGTCAGACCAAGCCTTAAAAATCGTCACTCTGCTCGGCAGCCTGCGCAAAGGCTCCTACAACGCCATGGTGGCCCGCGCTCTGCCAGGCCTGGCTCCGCAGGGCGTCACCATTGAAGCGCTGCCTTCCATCCGCGATATCCCGCTGTACGACGCCGACATGCAACAGGGTGAGGGTTTCCCTGCCGCGGTCGAAGCGATAGCAGAGCAGATCCGCCAGGCCGACGGCGTGATCATCGTCACCCCCGAATACAACTATTCCGTGCCCGGCGGGTTGAAAAACGCCATCGACTGGTTGTCTCGCTTGCCGAATCAACCGCTGGCCGGCAAGCCGGTGGCCATTCAAACCAGCTCGATGGGGCCCATCGGCGGTGCCCGCTGCCAGTACCACCTGCGCCAGATCCTGGTGTTCCTGGATGCGATGGTGATGAACAAGCCCGAGTTTATGGGCGGCGTGATCCAGAACAAGGTCGATGAACAGGCCGGTGAACTGAGCGATCAGGGAACGTTGGATTTCCTGACCGGCCAGCTGTCCGCGTTCAGCGATTTCATTCGCCGCGTGGAATGACGGTCTCGCGGCGCCCGCAGGGCGCCGCAACAGGACATGAAGTCCGCCAATTTATTGAATTTAAAGCTATAGCATCATGTATTTTTTCATTTTAGCGTTATTTTTCGTTTCCATCACCAGTCCCGCTTTCGCCGCAGACATGCGTTATCCCGCCGGTGAAGAGCCGCTGGAGCTGCCTGCGCACAGTGCGCTTAACGCCCAACTGTCGCGATCAGCGCAAAACCAGGAAGATAAAAAGCTGGGCGCCATGTCGCTGTACCTGACGCTGATGCGCGAAGACGGCCGCAACGTCTGGGCCCCCTACCAGCTGGCGGTATCGTCGGCGGAGAAAGGGCAAACCGAGCTGGCGGAGCGCTATCTGCAGCTGAGCGCCGATCGCGGCCTGTGGTACTACTACAATCTGCTGGAGGACGACGCCTTCAACAGCATCCAGCACTCCGCCACCTACCAATCCATTCTGGCCGCCACCAAAGCGCGCTATCTGCAGCACGCCCGCCGCTATGAAGGCAAAGCCAGCTACGCGATACCGGACGGCGAAGCGCCGCCCGAAGGTTGGCCAACGGTGATCTTCCTGCATACCTACGGCAAGGCCGCCGCCATCAGCCCCGAGGAACGGCTGCTGTTCGGCGAAATGGGCGTGGCCTATATCGAGATCAACGGCACGCAGATGTTGTCGGAAAACAGCTTCCGCTGGTCGAATTACAGCGACGAGAGCACCCAGGCCGCCCTTCAGCGTACGGTGCAACAGCTGGCTCCACAGTTAAAGCTGAACCCCCAACGGATTTATCTCAGCGCTCGCGGCCAGGGTGCGCTGCACGCCGCCAATCTGATCGCGAAGTACCCGCAGTTTTACGCCGGCGCGCTATTGATCGCCCCCAACGGCGAGATCAAGCCGGCCCAGCAGTCGCTGGCGGCGAAAAAGAAAATCGTGATGGCGTATTACGATCGGCAGAACTTCAGCGAGCAGGCGCTGGCGTTGCACTTCGCCAATCTGTTCGGAGAGGATAATCAGGTGCAAACGCTGCACTTCGCCCAGGGGGAGGATGCCGCCGGCAGTTGGCAGGCGCGCTTCAGGCGGCCATTGCAATGGGTGCTGGATCGGGCGCCGGATGCGACGCCGGGAGTCTAGGGTTTCAGGGCCGACGGACGTCGGCCCTTTGGCTGTCAATGGCCGTCGACGAAAACGATCTTCAGCACGAACAGCAGCGCCACGACCACCACGCACGGGCTGATTTCACGCCAGCGGCCGGTACCGAGCTTCATCACGCAGTAGGAGATAAAGCCGAGCGCAATGCCTTCGGTGATCGAGAAGCTGAACGGCATCATCACCGCGGTGACAAACGCCGGTACCGCTTCGGTCAGATCGTCCCATTTCACCCGCGCCAGGCTGGAGGTCATCAGCACGCCGACGTAGATCAGCGCGCCGGCGGCGGCATACGCCGGCACCATACCCGCCAGCGGCGACAGGAAGATCACCAGCAGGAACAGCAGGCCGGTGACCACCGCCGTCAAACCGGTGCGGCCGCCCACGGCGACGCCGGATGAGCTTTCGATGTAAGCGGTTACGGAAGAAGTGCCCGCCAGCGAGCCGGCCACCGAGCTGATGCTGTCAACGTACAGCGCCTGCTTCATGCGCGGGAACTTGCCCTGATTGTCGGTCAAACCGGCTTTATCGGTAACGCCGATCAGGGTGCCGGAGGAGTCGAACAGGTTCACCAGCATAAACGAGAAGATGACCCCGGCCAGCCCGATGTTCAGCGCGCCGGCCACGTCGACCTGGCCCACTACCGAGGTGATGCTCGGCGGCAAGGAGAACAGGCCGCCGTATTTCACGTCGCCCAGCATCCAGCCGATCAGGGTAGTGACCACGATCGATACCAGCACCGCCGCGTGGAAGTTGCGCGAAGAGAGCACGGCGATGATGAAGAAGCCAAGTGCCCCCAGCAGCACATTGTGCGAGGTCAGGCTGCCAATGGTCACCAGCGTGTCCGGGTTGGCCACCACGATGCCGGCGTTTTTCAGCCCCATCATGCCGATGAACAGACCGATGCCGCTGGTGATGCCGACCCGCAGGCTGACCGGAATGTTGGCGATCATCCAGTAGCGAATGCGGAAAATGGTCAGCAGCAGCAGGCCGACCGCACCCCAGAAGATGGCGCCCATGCCCACCTGCCAGGAGATGCCCATCGCGCCGACCACCACGAAGGCGAAGAAGGCGTTCAGGCCCATCGCCGGCGCCAACGCCACCGGCAGGTTCGCCAGCAGGCCCATAAAGATGCTGCCGAAGGCGGCGATCAAACAGGTGGTGACAAATACCGCCTGGGTATCCATGCCCGCCGCGCCCAAAATTTGCGGGTTAACGAACACGATATACACCATGGTGAGGAAAGTGGTGATACCGGCAATCGTTTCCGTACGCGCCGTCGTGCCATGTTGCTTGAGTTTAAACACACGCCCAAGCAAGCCTTGCTCAGCGTCAAGGCCAGATACTGGTTTGGTCATTATCAGAATTCCGAAAATGGGAATGGACAGTCGCCGGCTATCCTATAACAAAAAATGGGGCTTTTGACGCCGGTCACAAGTTTTTTTCGCCGTCTTTACGGCTAAACGCGTCAACGGCTTGTATTTACAGGCATTCATTCTCCATCACAGCCCGCCGCGTTGCCGTTTGCCGGCACGGCCGATAAAATGGCCTATCGCATCTCTTACCCTACCCGCTAAAAAAACAGGAACCCGCATGTCTTCGACCTTTATCGATAAGCTCGCGTTGATCGCGCTGAAAGATGACAAAGTGGCGCTGGTGCGCTCGCACAACAAGACGCTGTTTTATGTACCGGGCGGAAAGCGCGAAGCGGGTGAAACCGATGAGCAGGCGCTGTGCCGCGAAATCGACGAAGAGCTGACCGTTGCGCTGCAGCCGCAATCCATCGCGTTTTACGGCGAGTTCACCGGCCCGGCGGACGGCAAGCAGGACGGCACCCAGGTGCGCATTCGTTGCTACCAGGCCGACTTTACCGGGCAGTTGCAACCGGCCGCCGAAATCGCCGAGCTGAAGTGGTGCGACAGCCGCGATCTGCCACAGTGTTCACACGTCGCCGCGCTGATTTTGCACGATCTCAAGGCGCGTAGCCTGATCAAGTGATCGCTGAGCGGCCTCAGCGGCGTTAACCCGAAGGAACCTGTCCCGCATGAATCAGATTGACTGCATTTTGTTCGACTGCGACGGCACGCTGGTGGACAGCGAAGTGCTGTGCAGCAAAGCCTATGTCCATATGTTCGCCCGCTACGGCATTCATCTGTCGCTGGAAGAGGTATTCAAGAAATACAAAGGGGTGAAGCTGTACGAGATCATCGATCGGGTCAACGCCGAGCAGGGCACTGACCTGGCAAAAGAGACGCTGGAGCCGCTGTATCGGCAGGAAGTGGCGCGGCTGTTCGACAGCGAACTGCAACAGATTGCCGGCGCCCGCGAGCTGCTGGCGCAGGTGACGGTGCCAGTCTGCACCGTCTCCAACGGGCCGGTCAGCAAGATGCAGCACTCGCTCGGCCTGACCGGCATGCTGCCTTATTTTGATGACCGGTTGTTCAGCGGCTATGACATTCAGCGCTGGAAGCCGGATCCGGCGATCGTGTTTCACGCCGCCGAACAGATGCAGGTGCCGGTGACGCGCTGCATCCTGGTGGACGATTCGCCCGCCGGCGCGCAGGCCGGCATCAATGCCGGCATCCCGGTCTTTTACTTCTGCGCCGATCCGCATAACCCGCCGATCGACCACCCGCTGGTGACAACGTTTGACGACCTGGCTCAATTGCCCGCGCTGTGGCGCGAACGCGGTTGGCGGCTGACGGCCGATTAACTGGCCGGCAACGGCGGCTTGTTGCGCCACCAGCGCCAGGAGCGCTTCAGGCCGCGGGTTTGCGCGCCGAAATGGCGGTTGACCGCGTTGGCCAGCAGATCGAGCGCCAGGCAGAACACGAAATAGACCAGCGCCACGAACAGGAAGACTTCCATCGGGTAGACCATGCTGCGGTTGTTGACCTGGGTCGCCAGGAAGGTCAGTTCGCCAACGCCGACGATATAAGCCAACGAGGTGTCTTTGATCAGAGAAATCCACTGATTGATGAACGACGGCACCATCATGCGCAGCGCCTGCGGCAGCACGATCATGCGCAGCGTCTGCCAGCGGGTCAGCCCCAGAGAAAGCCCGGCCTGCCACTGGCCGGGGCCGATCGCGGCGATGCCGGCTTTCACCGCATGGGCCAGATAGGCCGAGGCGATCAGCGCCAGCGCGCACACGACGGTGGTGATTTCCGGGATCTCGACGCCAAACACCATCGGCAACAGGAAATAGGTCCAGAAGATCAGCATGATGACCGGAATGGCGCGGAAAAAGCCCAACACCGCCGCCAGCAGCCCGGCGGCGATGCCGCGCGACATCGCCAGCGCCACGCCGAGCAGGGTGCCGAGCACCGCCGAGGCGACCCCGGCCATCAGACTGATCGCCAACGTCAGCGCCGCGCCGCCCAGCGGCCCATCCGGCCAGGTGCCCCACAGCAGGTAGCCCAGGTTGTCGTGAATCACGCTGAAATCCATCTCAATGCCCTCCCAGCGGTTTACGCTGTTGTCGCCACATGCCCCAGCCTTCCAGCAGCGCGATGATGGCGATATACAGCACCGTCGCCACGCCGAACGCCTGGAAAGTGCGCAGGGTTTCGGTTTCGACCTGACGCGAGGCGTAAGAGAGTTCGGCCACGCCGATCGCCATGGTCAACGACGAGTTCTTGATCACGTTCATGTATTGGCCCAGCAACGGCGGCAGCGCGATTTTCAGCGCCTGCGGCAGCACCACATAGCGCATCGCCTGCCAGCCGGTCAGCCCCAGCGCCTGAGCGGCATATTTCTGCCCGCCGGCGACGCCGCGAATGCCGGAGCGGATCTCTTCGGCGATAAAGGCGGTGGAGTACAGCGTCAGGCCGAAGAAACCGGCGAGAAACTCGAATGACGGCCACTCAAGCGGGCCAACCTGATGGGCGCTGTTCAGCCACTGCATGGCGGCGGACGGCAGGATCTGCCCGGCGGCGAAGTACCAGAAGAACAGCTGCACCAGCAGCGGCGTATTGCGAAACAGCGAACTGTACCCCATCGCCAGCCAGCGCAACGGCCGCAGGCTGCTGTCGCGCATCGCCGCCAGCACAAAGCCCAGCAGCGTAGCCGCCAGCCCCGCACAGGCGGAAAGCCACAGCGTCAGCAGAAAACCGTGCCACAGCCAGCTCAGGTATTGCGGCGCCAGCAGCCAGTCCAGGTTCATGTTCAATCCTTGTCTTGCAGAATGCATCAGGGGCGCAGCAAGCTGCGCCCCTCCGTGCCTATCTCACCGCAAGCGGTTAAGTCAGGCTTTTGGTTGCTGATCCAAAGGCGCGATTTTGAAAACGCCGCGCGGCTGGGCGGATTTGGTTTCCGGCCCGAACCAGCGATCGTAAATCTTAACCGCTTCGCCGTCTTTTTCCAGCTTGATCAGCGTCTCGTTCACCGCGGCGGTCAGGCGATCTTCACCCTTGGGAATGCCGACGCCCTGATACTCTTTGGTCAGGCTGAACGGCGAAATTTCAAACTCCGCCTTTTGCGCCGCCGGCAGGTTGCCGAGCAGGCCGACCAGCTTGGCGTCGTCCTGAGTGATCGCCTGCACGTTGCCGTTACGCAGCGCCACGAACGCCAGCGGGGTATCATCGTAGGAGATCACTTTCGCCGTCGGGAAACGCTCGCGCAGGGTGATTTCCTGCACCGTGCCCTTATCCGCGCCGATGCGCAGCTTCTTGATGTCTTCCGGCGTTTTCAACACGCCTTTGCGGGCGATGAATTTCTGGCCAGTGGCGAAGTACGGCACGCTGAAGTTCACTTCCTTGGCGCGCTCGTCGGTAATGGTGAAGTTGGCGGCAATCAGGTCAACCTTCTTCGACACCAGCAGCGGAATGCGGTTGGCCGGGTTGGTGGCGCGCAGCTCCACTTTCACCCCCAGCGCTTTGCCGATCGCGTCGGCGACATCCACATCGTAGCCCACCAGCTTCTTGCTCTGCGGATCGATGTAGCCGAACGGCGGGTTGCTGTCGAACACCGCGATGCGCACCACGCCGGCTTGCTTGATATCGTCAAGTTTGTCCGCGTGCGCGGCGCCGGCGGCGAAACCGGTCAGACTGGCTAACAACGTTAAGGCCAAAGCGCGATGTTTCATAGAAAGCTCCTAAGTGGTTGATGTCCTGCTGGCGGATAAGCTAGCAAGCGCCACATAGGTCAGGAAATAATATAAAAAGCTATATTTATAACCTTTTTATCTTTACGCACTTAAGATGGAATAAAGGCGCGGGAAACCGCGCCTTGGAAGGATATTACCCGGAAAGGGTTAGTCGTCTTTTTCGTCTTTACCGCCCGGAGACAGCAGCTTTTCCAGGGCGTCGCCGCCCAAATGACGGAAATCCTGTCCTTTGACGAAATAGAAGATAAATTCGCAGATGTTCTGGCAGCGATCGCCGATACGCTCGATAGAACGGGCGCAGAACAACGCGGTCAGCACGCTCGGAATGGTGCGCGAATCTTCCATCATGTAGGTCATCAGCTGACGCACGATGCCTTCGTATTCCTGGTCGACCTTTTTATCTTCACGGTAAATACGGATCGCTTCGTCCAGATCCATGCGCGCGAACGCGTCCAGCACGTCGTGCAGCATCTGCACGGTGTGGCGCCCCAGCGACTCCAGGCTGACCAGCAGCGGCTGGTGCTGGTGCGAGAACTTCTCCAGCGCGGTGCGGCAGATCTTGTCCGCCACGTCGCCGATGCGTTCCAGCTCGGAAATGGTTTTGATGATCGCCATCACCAGACGCAGATCGCTGGCGGTCGGCTGGCGCTTGGCGATAATGCGCACGCAGGCTTCGTCGATCGCCACTTCCATCATGTTGACCTTGGCGTCGCCTTCGATCACGCGCTTGGCCAGCTCGCCATCCTGATTGTGCATCGCGGTGATGGCGTCGGTCAGCTGCTGCTCCACCAGCCCGCCCATGGTCAGCACCTGGGTGCGGATATGCTCGAGCTCTGCGTTGAACTGGCCGGAAATGTGTTTGTTTAAATTCAGGTTATCCATGATGCTTCCTATCAACCATAACGGCCAGTGATGTAGTCTTCAGTCTGCTTTTTCTGCGGCGCAGTGAACAGGTTATCAGTATCACTGAACTCGATCAGCTCGCCCAGATACATAAATGCGGTAGAGTCGGAGCAGCGCGCCGCCTGCTGCATGTTGTGCGTCACGATCACCACGGTGTAATCAGCCTTCAGCTCGCTGATCAGCTCTTCAATCTTGCCGGTGGAGATCGGATCCAGCGCCGAGCAAGGCTCATCCAGCAACAGCACTTCCGGACGAATGGCGATGCCGCGGGCGATGCACAGACGCTGCTGCTGGCCGCCGGAGAGGCTGTAGCCGCTCTGGTGCAGCTTGTCCTTGGTTTCGTTCCACAGCGCCGCTTTGGTCAGCGCCCACTGCACGCGCTCGTCCATATCAGCGCGCGACAGCTTTTCAAACAGGCGAACGCCGAAGGCGATGTTGTCGTAAATCGACATCGGGAACGGCGTCGGCTTTTGGAACACCATGCCGACCTTGGCGCGCAGCAGCGCGATATCCGAGTTGTCGGTCAGGATGTTCTGGCCGTCCAGCAGGATGCCGCCTTCCGCACGCTGTTCCGGGTACAGCTGGTACATCTTGTTGAAGGTGCGCAGCAGAGTGGACTTGCCACAGCCGGATGGGCCGATAAACGCGGTGACCTTGTTCTTGGCGATATCCAGCGTGATGTTCTTCAGCGCATGGAATTTGCCGTAGTAGAAGTTCAGATCGCGTACCTGAATTTTGCTGCTGGAAGCGTCAGTAACCATACTCATCAAGACTTCTCTCTTTTCATCAGCGCCGCCAAAGCGGCGCTCAAAATTTTATGAATGCTTTTTCTTGGCGAAAATCACGCGCGCCAGGATATTCAGTAACAGTACGCACAGGGTGATTAACAGCACCCCGGCCCAGGCCAGCTGTTGCCATTCGGCGAACGGGCTCATGGCGAATTTGAAGATGGTCACCGGCAGGTTGGCGATCGGCTGCATCAGGTCGGTGCTCCAGAACTGGTTCGACAGCGAGGTGAACAGCAGCGGCGCCGTTTCCCCCGCAATGCGCGCAATCGCCAGCAGCACGCCGGTGATGATGCCGGACACCGACGCCTTCAGCGTGATGGCGGAAATCATGCGCCATTTCGGCGTGCCCAGCGCATAAGCGGCCTCGCGCAGCGTATCCGGCACCAGTTTCAGCATGTTCTCGGTGGTGCGAATGACGATCGGCACCTGCAGCAGCGCCAGCGCCACGATGCCGGCCCAACCGGAGAAGTGTTCCATCTTCGCCACCACAATGGTGTAAACGAACAGGCCCACCACGATCGACGGTGCAGACAACAGAATATCGTTGATAAAGCGGATCACTTCCGCCAACCAGGATTTACGTCCGTATTCCGCCAGATAAATACCGGCCATGATGCCCAGCGGCGTGCCGAAGATGGTCGCCCACAGGATCAACAGCCCGCTGCCGGCGATGGCGTTGGCCAAGCCGCCGCCCGCGGTGTTCGGCGGCGGGGTCATCTCGGTGAACAGCGCCAGCGACATGCCGTCGAAACCTTTGGTCACGGTGGCGATAAGGATCCAGATCAGCCAGAACAGCCCGAACGCCATGGTCGCCATCGACAGGAACAGCGCGAGGCGGTTTTTCTGCCGGCGCCAGGCCTGCATTTTGCGGCGGCTTTCCGCCAGAACGACTGCGTTTTGCATATCCATCGTCGCCATGTTAACGCCCCTCATTCTTGGCCAGACGCATGATCATCAGTTTCGACAGCGCCAGCACGATAAAGGTGATAACAAACAGAATCAGGCCCAGCTCCATCAGTGCGGCGGTGTGCACGCCGGATTCGGCTTCGGCGAATTCGTTGGCCAGCGCCGAGGTGATGCTGTTGCCCGGCATGTACAGCGAAGCGCTGTCGAGCTGGTAGGTGTTGCCGATGATAAAGGTTACCGCCATGGTCTCCCCCAGCGCTCGGCCCAGACCCAGCATCACGCCGCCGATGACGCCGTTTTTGGTGAACGGCAGCACGATGCGCCAGATGACTTCCCAGGTGGTGCAGCCGATGCCGTAGGCCGACTCTTTCATCATTACCGGCGTCTGTTCGAACACGTCGCGCATCACCGCGGCGATGTAAGGAATGATCATGATAGCCAGGATCACCCCGGCGGCCAGAATGCCGATGCCGAAGGCCGGGCCGGAGAACAGCTCGCCGACGATAGGAATGCCCGACAGCACGTCGCCCACCGGCGTCTGGAAATATTCGGCGAACAGCGGGGCGAACACGAACAGGCCCCACATGCCGTAGACGATGCTCGGGATGGCCGCCAGCAGCTCAATGGCGATGCCCAGCGGCCGCTTCAACCAGTTCGGCGCCAGTTCGGTCAGGAACAGCGCGATGCCGAAACTCACCGGCACGGCGATAATCAGCGCGATGAGCGAGGTGACCACGGTGCCGTAGATAGGCACCAGCGCGCCGAACTGCTCCGCCGGCGCATCCCACTCTTTGGTCCACAGGAAGGCGAAGCCGAATTTCTGCATGCTTGGCCAGGAGGCGAAGATCAGCGAAACGATGATGCCGCCCAGCAACAATAGGGTAATCAGCGCAGCCAGTCTCACCAGCGCGCTGAAAATGATGTCACCGTTTTTGCCCGGTGCTTTGATGGTCGGCTTGTACTCAGCCATAGATTACTCTCTGTTTGAACCCTGGCAGCCCCAACCGGGATCGGAGCCTGAAGAACTGTGTGGGGCGCGGCGAACCCGCGCCCCTGCGTTGTTAGTACAGCGCTTTACCTGAACTGTCTTTTACGTTGGTTTTCCAGGCCGCACGCACCTGCTCAACCACTTCTTTCGGCAGGGTGGCGTAATCCAGTTCGTTAGCCTGCTTGCCGCCGGTTTTGTAGGCCCAGTCGAAGAACTTCAGCACTTCGGCGCCCTGAGCAGGGTTTTTCTGCTCTTTATGCACCAGGATGAAGGTGGTGGAGGTGATTGGCCACACGTTGTCGCCTTTCTGGTCAGTCAGATCCTGAGCGAAGGTTTTGCTCCAATCCGCACCCTTGGCGGCGTTGCTGAAGCTCTCTTCGGTCGGGCTGACCGGTTTGCCGTCGGCGGACACCAGCTTGGTGTAAGCCAGGTTGTTCTGCTTGGCGTAAGCGTATTCTACGTAGCCGATAGAGCCAGGCAGACGCTGAACGAAGGCGGCGATGCCGTCGTTGCCTTTGCCGCCCAGACCGGTCGGCCAGTTAACGGTAGAACCGGCGCCGATCTTCTCTTTCCACTGCGCGTTCACCTTGGACAGGTAGCTGGTAAACACGAACGAGGTGCCGGAACCGTCGGCGCGGCGCACCACGGCAATGTTCTGGTCAGGCAGTTTCACGCCTGGGTTCAACTTGGTGATAGCCGGATCGTTCCACTTTTTGACGTTGCCCAGGTAGATATCGCCCAAGGTTTTACCGTCCAGCGTCAGTTCGCCGGATTTGATGCCCGGGATATTCACAGCCAGCACCACGCCGCCGATCACGGTCGGGAACTGGAACAGGCCATCGGCCGCCAGTTTGTCGTCAGACAGCGGGGCGTCGGAAGCGCCAAAGTCAACGGTGTTGGCTACGATTTGCTTCACGCCGCCAGAGGAGCCGATGCCCTGATAGTTAACTTTGTTGCCGGTTTCTTTCTGATAAGAATCTGCCCACTTGGCGTAAACCGGAGCGGGGAATGTCGCACCTGCACCGGTCAGGCTGGCAGCAGCGAACGCGGACACGGCGGTCAGGGAGAAGGTCGCTGCCACAATACTGGCGACGGTGGTACGCATCAGTTTCATAATCCCTCCTAATGGGATACTTAAAATCGACGTCGAGTCGTTTTAATCAGAGTAAGTATTGCTGCAGGAGGGAAAATAGGACAGTTTGGTGACAGAAAAATGTACGCAATATGACAGTTATATTACAGTGCGTTTGAATGGGGTTTGTTTATTTAAAAATCAATCAATTAACTCAAAAATAGCGCAATTGCCAAACAACAAAAAAACCGTTTGGGCACGGCCTATCAGCTTGAATATGACAATGTTTATCGCCGAATCGGTCGCGCTGTCATCTTTAAGGTCGCTCATGAAAAAAGCCGGCGCGAAGGCCGGCTTTTGCAGTTTACCTGCGGCAGGTTACTCTACGGTGACAGACTTCGCCAGGTTGCGCGGTTGGTCAACGTCGGTGCCCTTGATCAGCGCCACGTGGTAAGACAGCAGCTGCAACGGCACGGTGTAGAAGATCGGCGCCACGATTTCCTCAACGTGCGGCAGAGGAATGATGGTCATGCCTTCGCTGCTGACGAAGCCGGCGTCCTGATCGGCGAACACGTACAGCTGACCGCCGCGCGCGCGCACTTCTTCAATGTTGGACTTCAGCTTTTCCAGCAGTTCGTTGTTCGGCGCCACCACGATCACCGGCATATCGGCGTCGATCAGCGCCAGCGGGCCGTGTTTCAACTCACCCGCCGCATAGGCTTCAGCGTGAATATAGGAGATCTCTTTCAGCTTCAGCGCCCCTTCCATGGCGATCGGGTACTGATCGCCGCGGCCGAGGAACAGCGCATGATGTTTGTCCGAGAAACCTTCCGCCAGCGCTTCGATTTCTTTATCCATCGACAGCATCTGCTCAATACGCGCCGGCAGCGCCTGCAGGCCGTGCACAATCTCCTGCTCCACGCTTTCCGCCATGCCTTTCAGACGGCCCAGGCGCGCCACCAGCATCAACAACACGGTGAGCTGCGTGGTAAAGGCTTTGGTCGAAGCAACGCCGATTTCCGTGCCCGCTTTGGTCATCAACGCCAAATCGGATTCGCGCACCAGCGAAGACCCCGCAACGTTACAAACGGCCAGCGAACCGAGATAACCCAGCTCTTTGGACAGACGCAGCGCCGCTAACGTGTCGGCGGTTTCGCCGGACTGCGACAGGGTGATGATCAGGCTGCCCGGACGCACCGCCGATTTGCGGTAACGGAATTCGGACGCGATCTCGACATCGCACGGCACGCCGGCCAGCGCTTCGAACCAGTAACGCGCCACCATCCCGGAGTGGTAAGACGTCCCGCAGGCGATGATCTGCACGTGCTGCACCTTGGCCAGCAGCTCGTCGGCGTGCGGGCCCAGCTCGCTCAGGTTGATTTGGCCATGACTGAAACGCCCTTCCAGGGTGTTTTTCAGCGCCAGCGGCTGTTCGTAAATCTCTTTTTGCATGTAGTGGCGGTAAGCGCCCTTGTCGCCGGCGTCATACTGCACCTGGGACTCGATCTCAGGGCGCTCGATGGCGTTACCCTGTTTGTCGAAGATGTTGACGGTGCGGCGAGTCACCTCCACCACATCGCCTTCTTCCAGGAAGATGAAGCGGCGGGTGACCGGCAGCAACGCCAGCTGATCGGAAGCGATGAAGTTTTCCCCGACGCCGCGGCCGATAACCAGCGGGCTGCCGGAGCGCGCCGCGACCAATACGCTCGGATCGCGGCTGTCCATCACCACGGTGCCGTAAGCGCCGCGCAGCTGTGGGATCACGCGCTGAACCACGTCGAGCAGCGTACCGCCCTGCAGCTGTTCCCAGTGCACCAGGTGCGCGATCACTTCGGTGTCGGTTTCAGAGTTGAAGCGGTAACCGCGTTCGATCAGCAGTTCGCGCAGCGGCTCGTGGTTTTCGATGATGCCGTTATGCACCACGGTAATGTAGTCGGAAACATGCGGGTGCGCGTTCGCCTCGGTCGGTTCACCGTGCGTTGCCCAACGGGTGTGAGCGATGCCGGTGCCGCCGTGCAGATCGGTCTGCTCCGCCGCTTCGGCCAGTTTTTGCACCTTGCCTACGCGGCGCAGGCGACTGACGTTACCCTGCGAGTCGACCACCGCCAGACCGGCGGAGTCATAACCGCGGTACTCGAGACGGCGTAAACCTTCCAACAGAATTTCTGCGATATCACGTTGCGCTACTGCGCCTACAATTCCACACATCAGTTGTATTCCTAATGAACGTCCTTCGTGGACGTTTTCGATGCCTTGACCTGATTTTTGCCGGTTTTACCGTGCGTCCCCGAGCCTGTAGATGGTGGGGTTATTATGTTTTGTATTGGGCTCGTGAATAGAGCCCAACGCAAAACACACTATGGCTTCTTCTTCACCGGGCGCTGCCAGCCCTGAATGTGCACCTGCTTGACGCGGCTCAGGACCAGTTCGTTTTCGGCGATATCTCGCGTCACCGTAGTGCCGGCGGCAATGGTGGAGCCTTTGCCGACCGACACCGGCGCCACCAGCTGAGTATCGGAACCGACGAACACGCCATCGCCGATCAGCGTCTTGTGCTTGTTGGCGCCATCGTAATTGCAGGTGATGGTGCCGGCGCCGATATTCACGTCATCGCCAATGTCGGCATCGCCCAGGTAGCTGAGGTGACCGGCCTTGGAGCCTTTGCCCAAACGCGCCTTTTTCATTTCCACGAAGTTACCGACGTGAGCCCCTGTTGCCAGCTCCGCGCCAGGGCGCAGGCGGGCGAACGGCCCCACGGTGCAGTCGGCTTCCAGCACGCTGTCTTCCAGTACGCTGTAAGGACTGATCTCGCAGTCATCACCGATCACGCAGTTTTTCAGCACGCAGCCGGCGCCGATTTTCACCCGGTCGCCCAGCTTGACGTGACCTTCGATAATCACATTCGCATCAATAGTGATGTCGCGGCCGTGAACAAGTTCACCGCGCAGGTCGAAACGCGCCGGATCCAACAGCATTACGCCGGCCAGCAGCAGTTTTTCAGACTGTTCCGACTGGAACACGCGCTCCAGGGTCGCCAGCTGCAGACGGTTGTTCACGCCTTCCACTTCGCTCAAACGCGATGGGTGCACGGCTTCAATTTTCTTGCCGTCGGCATGCGCCAACGCAATGATATCGGTGATGTAAAACTCGCCCTGAGCGTTGTCGTTGTTCAACATCCCCAGCCAGCGCTTCAGATCGCGCCCATTCGCCACCAGGATGCCGGTATTGATCTCATTGATCTGACGCTGCGCTTCGCTGGCGTCCTTGTGTTCGACGATGCCCACCACGTCACCCTGCTCGCGCACGATGCGGCCATAGCCGCTCGGGTCGTCCAGCTTGACCGTCAGCAGGCCAATGCCGCCCTGCGGCTTGGCCGCCAACAGGCGCTGCAGCGTATCCACGGAGATCAACGGCACGTCGCCATACAGCATCAATACGTCTTCATCGTCGGCAAAATGCGGCGCCGCCTGCTGCATCGCATGGCCGGTACCCAATTGCTCGGCCTGCAGCACCCAGTTCAGCGCGCCCTCGGTCAGTGTGCTTTTCAGCAGATCGCCGCCGTGGCCGTATACCAGGTGTACATGTTGCGCGCCCAGTTTCATCGCGGCATCAATGACGTGTTGCACCATCGGCTTGCCGGCCAACGGATGTAAGACCTTGGGAAGATCGGAATACATGCGTGTTCCCTTGCCCGCGGCGAGGATAACCACGCTCATTGCGCTGTTCGACATAAGCAACCTGATAACTCCATTTTGATAGACGAAAGTAAAACCGTTTAGCGGCGATATTACTACATATTTCTCTGCACGAACCCGGCGCAGGCCGCGTGGGCCTTGGCCTGCCGCTATCGCGGCCAATTCGACGCTGGGACGAAAAAACTGTCGGCGATCGGCGACGTTTCTTTCCCGATATCAGGGGTTATACACCACTCTGTACGCCGGGCTGAAATGCTTATTTTAAAGTAAAAAAAAAGCGACCCTATAGGCCGCTTTCTTAAAGTTGGGTGCTCTGCACCCAAACATTACATCGCTTTTCTGGTGAGCTCGATAACGCGCAGTTTTGCGATCGCTTTCGCCAGTTCAGCGGATGCCTGAGCATAGTCGACATCGCCATGAGAGCTGCGAATGTGTTCTTCAGCTTTACGCTTAGCTTCCAACGCTCTCGCTTCGTCGAGGTCAGTACCACGGATAGCAGTGTCCGCCAGCACGGTAACCACGCTCGGCTGCACCTCGAGGATGCCGCCGGACAGGTAGATGAACTCTTCTTCACCGTGCTGCTTAACAATACGCACCATGCCAGGCTTGATGGCAGTCAGCAGCGGCGCATGGCCAGGGAAGATCCCCAGTTCACCTTCGCTGCCTGTCACCTGGATCTTCTGCACCAGGCCGGAAAACATCTGTTTTTCCGCGCTGACTACATCCAGATGGTAAGTCATAGCCATATCACCCTCCTCTCAAGGCGTTACAGTTTCTTGGCTTTTTCCACTGCTTCTTCAATGGTGCCAACCATGTAGAACGCCTGCTCCGGCAGGTGGTCATAGTCGCCGTCCATAATGCCTTTGAAACCACGGATGGTGTCTTTCAGCGATACGAACTTGCCCGGAGAACCGGTGAAGACTTCTGCCACGAAGAACGGCTGAGACAGGAAGCGTTGGATCTTACGCGCACGGGATACGACCAGTTTGTCTTCTTCAGACAGCTCGTCCATACCCAGGATCGCGATGATATCTTTCAGTTCCTGGTAGCGTTGCAGAATGGACTGCACGCCACGCGCTACGTCGTAGTGCTCCTGGCCAACAACCAGCGGATCCAGCTGACGGCTGGTAGAATCCAGCGGGTCAACGGCCGGGTAGATACCCAGAGAAGCGATGTTACGGCTCAGTACCACGGTTGCGTCCAAGTGCGCAAAGGTGGTGGCTGGAGACGGGTCAGTCAAGTCATCCGCAGGAACGTAAACGGCCTGTACGGAAGTGATGGAACCGGTCTTGGTCGAGGTGATACGTTCTTGCAGAACGCCCATCTCTTCCGCCAGCGTTGGCTGATAACCTACCGCGGATGGCATACGGCCCAGAAGTGCGGACACTTCGGTACCGGCCAGGGTATAACGGTAGATGTTGTCAACGAACAGCAGAACGTCACGGCCTTCGTCACGGAATTTCTCCGCCATGGTCAGACCGGTCAGCGCAACGCGCAGACGGTTACCTGGTGGCTCGTTCATCTGGCCGTAAACCAGGGATACTTTGTCCAGAACGTTGGAGTCGGTCATTTCGTGGTAGAAGTCGTTACCCTCACGAGTACGCTCGCCCACGCCCGCAAACACGGAATAACCGGAGTGCTCGATCGCGATGTTACGGATCAGCTCCATCATGTTTACGGTTTTACCTACGCCCGCACCGCCGAACAGACCGACTTTACCGCCCTTGGCGAATGGACAAATCAGGTCCATTACCTTGATACCGGTTTCCAGCAGTTCCTGGGAGCTGGACAGCTCTTCGTAGCTTGGCGCCGCGCGGTGAATCGCCCAACGCTCTTCTTCGCCGATGTCGCCTTTCATGTCGATGGGTTGACCCAATACGTTCATGATACGGCCCAGGGTAGCTTTACCCACCGGCACTTCAATCGGGTGGTCCAGGTTGTTCACTTTCAGACCGCGACGCAGACCGTCGGAGGTCCCCATTGCGATACAGCGAACCACGCCACCGCCCAGCTGTTGCTGAACTTCCAACACCAGTTTTTCGGTGCCGTTTTCTACCTCAAGGGCGTCGTACACTTTTGGTACGGCATCCTGAGGGAACTCGACGTCCACCACAGCGCCGATTACCTGGATAATCTTTCCAGTAGCCATCTTGAATCCTCTACGTAATTCGTAAACCTAGCTTAAACCGCGGAGGCTCCCGAAACGATCTCGGTGAGTTCCTGAGTGATGCTGGCCTGACGCGCCTTGTTGTATACCAACTGCAGCTCTTTGATCAGGCTACCGCCGTTATCGGTTGCGGCTTTCATCGCGACCATTCGTGCGGCCTGCTCGCTGGCCAGGTTTTCCACGACGCCCTGATAAACCTGCGACTCCACATAGCGGCGCAGCAAGGTATCAAGCAGCACTTTTGGATCCGGTTCATACAGGTAATCCCAAGGCGTTTTCTTCAGCTCTTCGTCATCGGCTGGCGGTAACGGCAGCAGCTGAAGCACTTGCGGCTCTTGGGACATCGTATTAACAAATTTGTTGCTGACAATGTACAGCTTGTCCAAACGACCTTCGTCGTAGGCCTGCAGCATCACTTTCACCGGCCCGATCAGATCCGACAGGGAAGGTTTATCCCCCATGCCGGTCACCTGGGCAACCACGTTGCCGCCCACGGAACCAAAGAAAGAGGCCGCTTTAGAGCCAATCAGCGCCAAATCGGTTTCGACGCCTTTTTCGGACCAGGCTTTCATCTCCGCCAGCAGCTTTTTGAACAGGTTGATGTTCAAGCCGCCGCAGAGACCACGGTCAGTAGACACCACCAGATACCCAACGCGCTTAACGTCACGCTCATCCAGGTACGGGTGCTTGTACTCCAGATTCCCTAACGCAAGGTGACCAATCACTTTGCGCATGGTCTCTGCATAAGGACGGCTGGCCGCCATGCGATCCTGCGATTTACGCATTTTGGAGGCGGCGACCATTTCCATCGCTTTAGTGATCTTTTGCGTGTTTTGCACGCTAGCGATCTTACTACGTATCTCTTTTGCGCCGGCCATCTCTGCTTCTCCTCAGTGCCAGACGGCCTGCTGTCTTTCAACAGCAGGACCGTTCGGCGTTACCAGGACTGGGTTTTCTTGAAGGTCTCGAGGACGTCTTTCAACTTGCCCTCGATCTCATCATTGAAGTTGCCAGTTTGGTTGATGTGGTTCAGCAGTTCGGCGTGCTCGCGGTCCGCATAGGCCACCAGCGCGGCTTCGAAGCTCACCACTTTGGCGACTTCGACGTCGTTCAGGTAACCGCGTTCTGCGGCAAACAGCACCAGAGACTGTTGTGCAACCGACATCGGCGCATACTGTTTCTGTTTCAGCAGCTCGGTCACTTTCTGACCGTGGCTCAGCTGTTTGCGGGTCGCGTCGTCCAGATCGGAGGCGAACTGGGAGAACGCAGCCAGTTCACGATACTGCGCCAGCGCGGTACGGATACCACCGGACAGTTTCTTCATGATCTTGGTCTGCGCGGCACCACCAACACGGGATACGGAGATACCCGGGTTAACTGCCGGACGAATACCGGAGTTGAACAGGTTGGATTCCAGGAAGATCTGACCATCGGTAATCGAGATTACGTTGGTCGGAACGAACGCGGAAACGTCACCCGCCTGGGTTTCAATGATCGGCAGAGCGGTCAGTGAACCGGTTTTACCTTTAACTTCACCTTTGGTGAAGGCTTCAACGTACTCGGCGTTAACGCGCGCTGCACGCTCCAGCAAGCGGGAGTGCAGGTAGAATACGTCGCCTGGGTAAGCTTCACGACCTGGCGGACGACGAAGCAGCAGGGAAATCTGGCGGTAAGCAACGGCCTGTTTGGACAGGTCATCGTACACGATCAGCGCATCTTCACCGCGGTCACGGAAGTATTCGCCCATTGCGCAACCGGCGTATGGCGCCAGGTATTGCAGTGCAGCGGATTCGGAAGCGGTCGCCACCACCACGATGGTGTTGGCCAGTGCGCCGTGCTCTTCCAGTTTGCGCACCACGTTAGCGATGGTGGACGCTTTCTGGCCGATAGCCACGTAAACGCATTTGATGCCGGAGTCGCGTTGGTTGATGATCGCATCGATCGCCAGCGCGGTTTTACCGGTCTGACGGTCACCGATCACCAGCTCACGCTGGCCGCGGCCGATTGGAATCATGGCGTCAACGGATTTGTAGCCAGTCTGAACCGGCTGATCAACGGACTGACGCTCGATAACGCCTGGGGCGATAGCTTCTACCGGAGAGAAACCGTCGTTTTCAATCGGGCCTTTGCCGTCGATTGGCGCGCCCAGGGTGTTAACGACGCGGCCCAGCAGACCACGACCGACTGGAACTTCCAGGATACGGCCGGTGCATTTAACCTTCATGCCTTCGGCCAGATCCGCGTACGGACCCATGACCACGGCACCAACGGAGTCGCGCTCCAGGTTCAATGCGATTGCGTAACGGTTGCCAGGCAGCGCGATCATTTCGCCCTGCATAACTTCGGCCAGGCCGTGTACGCGGATGATCCCGTCGCTGACGGAAACGATAGTACCTTCATTGTGAGCTTCGCTCACTACATTGAACTGAGCAATGCGCTGCTTGATCAGTTCGCTGATTTCGGTGGAATTCAGTTGCATGCTCCAGTCCCCTTAAGACTGCAAGACGTCTGTCAGGCGTTCAAGACGACCGCGAACGCTGCCATCAATCACCATATCGCCGGCGCGAACAACGATGCCGGCCAGTACAGACTTGTCAATTTTGCAATTCAGCTTAACTTTGCGTGACAGACGTTTTTCCATCGCAGCGGCGATTTTCGCCTGCTGTTCGTCGCTCAGCGCACTCGCAGAGAGCACTTCGACTTCGACGGTGGATTCCAGCGAGGCGCGCAGTTCGATGAACTGCTGCAGCACGGCAGGAAGAACCAGTAAACGTCCATTTTCGGCCATTACACGGATAAAGTTCTGGCCATGTTCGTCGAGCCGATCGCCACAAACCGCGATGAACGTCTTGGACAGCGTTTCTGGCGCAACCGCGCCAGACAGCAGTTCAGAAATCTGTTCATTGCGAGTGACTTCAGCCGCAAACGCCAGCATGTCCTGCCAGCGCTCTACGCTTTGGTGCTCAACGGCAAAGTCAAAAGCTGCTTTGGCGTAGGGGCGAGCTACAGTTACAAATTCAGACATCAGCCCCTCCCTCCTTACAGTTCAGCGACCAGTTTATCAACGATGTCGCTGTTAGCAGCTTCATCCACGGAACGTTCGATGATCTTCTCGGCGCCGGCAATTGCCAGCATCGCGACTTGCTTACGCAACTCTTCACGAGCGCGCTTACGTTCGGCTTCGATCTCAGCCTGAGCCTGCGCCACGATTTTGTTACGTTCCTGCTCGGCTTCGGCTTTCGCTTCATCCATGATCTGAGCTTTGCGTTTGTTCGCTTGCTCGATGATCACCTGAGCTTCTGCTTTGGCAGTTTTCAGCTGGTCGGTCGCATTGGCTTGCGCTAAGTCCAGATCTTTTTTGGCACGCTCTGCAGAAGCGAGGCCGTCAGCGATTTCTTTCTGACGTTTCTCGATGGCAGCCATGATCGGCGGCCATACGTACTTCATGCAGAACCAGACAAACAGAACGAACGCGATGGCCTGGCCGAGGATTGTTGCGTTAAGATTCACAGCACAATGCCTCTTTAAAAGTTAATAGTTTGGTTACGTCGTAGAGGGTTGCTCTACTTACGCGACGGCGAACATCACGTACAGACCCAGACCTACAGCGATCATCGGGATGGCGTCGACCAGACCCATAACGATAAAGAACTGTGTACGCAGCAGAGGAATCAGGTCAGGCTGACGAGCAGCGCCTTCCAAGAATTTACCACCCAGGATGCCGATACCGATCGCAGCACCGATTGCCGCTAAACCCATCATCACAGCGGCAGCCATGTACAGCAGATCCATACTCAGGTTTTCCATGACAGTCTCCAGTTTGTTTCAGTTTAAAAGTGCAAGTGTTTTAAGAAAATCAGTGCTCTTCAGATGCCATCGACAGATAGACGATCGTCAGAACCATGAAAATAAAGGCTTGAAGCGTAATGATCAGGATGTGGAAGATAGCCCAAGGCAAGCTCAGGACCCACTGTGACCACCACGGCAACAGGCCGGCAATCAGGATGAAGATCAACTCACCCGCATACATGTTGCCGAACAGTCGCAGACCCAGTGAAACAGGTTTGGACAGCAGGCTGACACCTTCAAGAATCAGGTTGATAGGAATAAATACAGGGTGGTTGAACGGCTGCATGGTCAACTCTTTAACGAACCCGCCAACGCCTTTCATTTTGATGCTATAGAACAGAATCAGGATAAACACGCCCAGCGCCATCGACAGCGTGACGTTCACATCGGCGGTAGGCACGACGCGCAGCGCAGGCAGGCCGAGGATGTGTTCGCCAACGTAAGGCAGGAAGTCGATGGGCAGCAAGTCCATCAGGTTCATCAGGAACACCCAGACGAACACGGTCAGCGCCAGCGGCGCAATCACCTTGCTCTTGCCGTGGTACATGTCGCGCACGCTGCTGTCGACGAAACCGACTACCAGCTCCACGGCGGTTTGCAGTTTACCCGGCACGCCGCTGGTGGCGTTTTTGGCCACTTTGCGGAAGATCACCAGGAAAAGCGCCCCGAGGACGACGGAGAAAAACATCGAGTCGATGTTGATCGACCAGAACCCAGTCCCGACCTGAAGCTGCGTCAGGTGGTGACCGATATACTCCTGTGGAGTCAAGACTTCTCCTGCAGACATGATGCCTCTTACCCTTATTTAGTTAAGTTCGGTAACTGTTAATCACGGCCGGTGCCACTATCTGCACCACTAACACCGCTAAATAGGTCAGGCCAAGCGGTATAAACTCCGCCTTGAACACCCCCAGCGCCACGATCAGCAAAACGATGGTGATCACGACCTTTAGCCCCTCGCCGATGGCGAACGACCAGGCAACCCTACCGGGCGCCGGCGTTTGCGCCTGATGGCGCAAGGCAAACAGCATAAACATTGCACTCGGCAACCAGGCGGCGAGACCGCCTGCCAACGCCGAAGCGCTCCATTCCGGGCTTTTCAGCCAGAAAGCAACGCTGATCAGAACAAAAGTCATTAACTGCAAAAACAGCAGTTTGCGTGCGACTTTCCCGCTGTATAGGGACACAGACATGACGTTTGTTCTCTCCGTACCCCAGAGGGGGTATGCTGAGTGACGTATACAACTGTTTTTGCTGTCCTGAGTCAAGCAGCAAAAAACGAGCAAATTATACGGGGCATACCAACGAATTCAATCGATAAGTAGCGAAAAGGTGAACAATTATTTAAATTTCCCTATTCCAGCCTATTTTCACAAGAAAACGGTCGGAATAATAGGGCGCATTTAATTGTCTGATTATTCCAGTGTTGCGTTTAGAAACGCGAAGCCGATCACAATAATGCCCTTCACTGATTTATAGCCGATGGACAATCAAACCGTCTTTAGCAATTTGAGCGATCAAAAGATTATATAAATCAAAACATTATCAGTTAACTGTTCAAAAACAATCCGTATACCCGATGAAAACCTTTTATTGACAAGCAACGGGGCAATATTCCAACAGCCAATTAACATTAGCAGCAAAGGCCACTCTTTCGCACATGATTGCTAACGTGACTATTTCTAATTGCAATTACTCTATTGTCGCTAATTAGCCGCGTTTTTTGTGTTAATAGAAAGTAAATTAACTAAAAAAAGCGACCAACTAATTAGCCTGCTTACCTTTACACGCCGTACTACCGTTAATTCACGCTTGTTTGATCAAAAACAAACTCAGTTTGCCTTAAGCACCACCAGATGGCGTTCGCCTTCCAGTTCAGGCACCTGCAACCGCACGATAGACTCCAGGCTAACGCCCTCCGGCAGGTGCGCCAATTCTTCATCCGGGCGCACGCCTTTCAATGCGTAAAAACGCCCCTGCCCTTTCGCCGGCAGGTGATGGCACCAGGACAGCATATCCTGCAGCGAAGCGAACGCCCGGCTGATCACGCCGTCGAACGGCGGCTCGGCCGGAAACGCTTCAACGCGGCTCTGAACCGGCTCGATATTGTTCAGGCCCAGTTCATGCTGCACCTGGCGCAGGAAACGCACGCGCTTGCCCAGGCTGTCGAGCAGCGTGAAATGCGCATCCGGACGCACGATCGCCAGCGGAATGCCCGGTAAACCGGGGCCGGTGCCGACATCGATAAAACGCGATCCCTGCAGATGCGGGTTGACCACGATGCTGTCGAGGATGTGGCGCACCAGCATTTGCTGCGGATCGCGCACCGACGTGAGGTTATAAGCCTTGTTCCACTTATCCAGCATGCCGACATAGCCCAGCAACTGCTGTTTCTGCTGATCGGGCAGCTCAATGCCTGCTGCCGCGAGCAGCGAGTCTAATTTTTTTTGCACAACGGATCCTCTGGCAGGCGCTGAACGACCAGCGGATGGTTAGCTGGCGCAATGAGGCGCCTATGATAATTCAGCGCGCAGGTGATGTCAGCGGCCGTTTGGCTACGGGTTGAGCAAACGGCCGCCTGGATGCGGGATTTATGCGCTGCGGCGCAGCAGCCCCTGCTTTTTCAGCCAAATCAGCAAAATCGAGATCGCCGCCGGCGTAATGCCGGAGATGCGTGAAGCCTGGCCGATGGAGTTCGGTTTGTGATCGTTCAGTTTGGCGATCACTTCGTTCGACAACCCCGAAACCTGACGGTAGTCGAGATCCAACGGCAACACGGTGTTCTCGTTGCGCTGCTGTTTTTCGATCTCTTCCTGCTGGCGAGCGATGTAGCCTTCGTATTTGACCTGGATCTCAACCTGCTCGGCGGCTTGTACATCGTCCAACGGCGGCGCGAAGGCCTCGGTGGCGGTCAATTGCGCGTAGTCCATTTCCGGACGGCGCAGCAGCTCTTCGCCGTTTACTTCGCGTGACAGCGGCGCTTTCAGCAACGCATTGACCTGTTCGACGTTCTCGGCGTGCGGGTGCATCCAGATGTCGCGCAGGCGCTGACGTTCACGTTCGATCCGCTCCAGCTTCTCGCTGTAGCGCGCCCAACGCACGTCGTCCACCAGGCCGAGTTCACGGCCTTTTTCCGTCAGGCGGAGATCGGCGTTGTCTTCGCGCAGCATCAGACGATACTCGGCGCGTGAGGTAAACATGCGGTACGGTTCTTTGGTGCCGAGGGTGCTGAGGTCGTCCACCAGCACGCCGAGATAAGCCTGATCGCGACGTGGCGCCCAGCCTTCTTGTTCGGCAGCGAAGCGACCGGCGTTCAGACCGGCCAGCAGCCCCTGTGCGGCGGCTTCTTCATACCCGGTGGTGCCGTTGATCTGGCCGGCAAAGAACAGCCCCTGAATGAATTTGCTTTCCAGCGTCGGTTTCAGGTCGCGCGGATCGAAGAAATCGTACTCGATAGCATAACCAGGGCGAATAATACGCGCGTTTTGCATCCCTTCCATCGAACGGACGATCTGCATCTGCACGTCGAACGGCAGGCTGGTGGAGATCCCGTTAGGGTAAATCTCATTGCTGGTCAGGCCTTCCGGCTCGAGGAAGATCTGGTGCGCGTTGCGATCGGCAAAACGCATGACCTTGTCTTCGATCGACGGGCAGTAACGTGGGCCGATCCCTTCGATGATCCCGGCATACATCGGGCTGCGATCGAGGTTATTGCGGATCACGTCATGGGTTTTTTCATTGGTATGGGTGATATAGCACGCCATTTGTTCCGGATGCTGGCTGGCATCGCCCAGGAACGAGAATACCGGCACCGGCGTATCGCCGTGTTGCGGCGCCAGTACGCTGAAATCGATAGTGCGGGCGTCGATGCGTGGCGGTGTCCCGGTTTTCAAGCGGTTGACGCGCAGCGGCAGTTCACGCAAACGCTGAGACAGCGAGATCGAAGGCGGATCCCCGGCGCGGCCGCCGCTGTAATTTTCCAGGCCGATATGGATCTTGCCGTCCAGGAAGGTGCCTACGGTCAATACCACCGCTTTGGCGCGGAATTTCAGGCCCATTTGGGTGACGGCGCCCACGACGCGATCGTTTTCGACGATCAGATCCTCAACCGGCTGTTGGAAGATCATCAGATTGGGCTGGTTCTCCAACGCGGTACGGATCGCCTGGCGATACAACACGCGATCCGCCTGAGCGCGTGTGGCGCGAACGGCTGGGCCTTTGCTGGCGTTTAGTATCCTAAACTGGATGCCGGCGTGGTCGATCGCTGTCGCCATCAGGCCGCCGAGTGCATCAATTTCCTTAACCAGATGCCCTTTACCAATACCGCCAATCGCCGGGTTACAGGACATCTGTCCCAGCGTGTCGATATTGTGTGTCAATAATAAAGTCTGACGTCCCATGCGCGCCGCAGCCATGGCGGCCTCGGTACCTGCATGGCCACCACCGATGATGATGACGTCAAATTGATCTGGATAAAACATGGAACTGCACCTCGCCGTATTGCGAACGATCGTATTTGCCCTGGGGTCGGGGATTCTACTCAAGTTTAGACGATCGACCAAGTGGTCAGGATCGTCGGTAATTAAAAGAAGATCTTTTTTATTTAAAGATCTCTTTATTAGATCTCTTATTAGGATTGCGATCCTCTGTGGATAAGTGACTATTCACGATGAAGATCAGCAGATTAAGGAGGATCGTTTGCTGTGAATGATCGGTGATCCCGACGCAGATAAGCTGGGATCTAAAAGGCTTGTTATACACAGGACAAAAAGCGCACTACGGTTGTTATTGGGATAACTACGGCTTTTACCCTGCTTTTAAGCTTAGTTATCCACAATCGTTCGCACGATCTTTAGACGAATTAGAGTAAATTAATCCAGTTTTTTACCCATTCCTCGGCCGGATCCTCGGGAATTTCATGCTCGGTCACGTCGATCTCGAGACGATCGCCGATCCTTTTAGCGCCTCTGGCGATCAATAGATCGTCGATCTGTTTGATCGCACCGCAGAAGGTGTCGTATTCCGAACTGCCTAAACCGACGGCGCCGAACTGCACCTCGGAAAGATCCGGCTGCTGCTCAGCGATCTGTTCCAACAGCGGCTGAAGGTTATCCGGCAGTTCGCCGGCACCGTGCGTGGAAGAGACCACCAGCCAGCGGCCGTTCAACGGCAGTTCATCCAGTTCAGGGCCGTGCAGCATCTCGGTAGAGAAGCCGGTGTCTTCCAGCTTTTCAGCCAAATGTTCAGCCACGTATTCGGCGCTGCCAAGCGTACTGCCACTGATCAGAGTAATGTCTGCCATGAACCAACGATCCCAACCTTCTCACTCAAAGTGGCTGCATTGTACGCTGTGAATCGGCTGGGATCTACCTGTGGATAATGTGGGTATGCAATTTGGCGGGTTACGGCACGATGGTGCGCATAATGGGGTTCTGCAGCGAGATCAGCGTTTCGGTGGACTGGATCTCGTCGATGGTCTGGATCTTGTTGATAAGTACCTGTTGCAACGCGTCGATCGAGCGGCACATCACTTTAATAAAGACGCTGTAGTGGCCGGTGGTGTAATAGGCTTCCACCACTTCCTCCAGGCTTTCCAGCTTCTTCAGTGCCGAAGGGTAGTCCTTGGCGCTCTTTAATATGATGCCGATAAAGCAGCACACGTCGTAGCCCAGCTGTTTGGGGCTGACGTCGATACGCGCGCCGGTGATGATCCCGGCCTGTTTCATCTTCTCCACCCGCACGTGAATGGTGCCGGGGCTGACGGCGAAGTTTTTCGCCAGTTCGGCGTACGGTGTGCGCGCATTGTCCATCAGGGCGTTGAGGATGCCGCGATCGAGATTATCGATCTGATAAATTTCCGCCATTTAATCCCCCATTAATTAACGATTGTTGAATTCAGTCCGGGTAAAAATGAACGATTAAAAGTGAAAAGGCAATATTGATTAACGGATATTGAATTGGCGTGTCATTTTGTTGCTTAATCGATGGCAACAGAGACAGGTTTATAAGAGATACGGCAATGAAAAAACAGTTTATCCAAAAACAACAACAAATCAGCCAGGTCAAATCCTTCTTCTCCCGCCAGCTGGAACAGCAGCTCGGTCTGATCGAAGTGCAGGCCCCGATCCTTAGCCGCCTGGGCGACGGCACGCAGGATAACCTCTCCGGCAGCGAGAAAGCGGTGCAGGTCAAAGTCAAAACTTTGCCGGACGCCACCTTCGAAGTGGTGCACTCACTGGCGAAATGGAAACGCAAAACCCTGGGCAGCTACGATTTCGGTGCCGGCGAAGGCCTGTATACCCATATGAAGGCGCTGCGCCCGGATGAAGACCGCCTGACGCCAATCCACTCGGTGTACGTCGATCAGTGGGACTGGGAGCGGGTGATGGGCGACGGTGAGCGCGGTCTGGACTATCTGAAAAGTACCGTGCGCAGCATTTACGCCGCGATCAAGGCGACGGAAGCGGAAGTCAGCCGTGAGCATGGCCTGACCCCGTTCCTGCCGGAACAGATCCACTTCGTGCACAGCGAAACCCTGCTGCAGCGCTATCCGGATCTGGACGCCAAAGGGCGTGAGCGGGCGATCGCCAAAGAATTGGGCGCGGTGTTCCTGATCGGCATCGGCGGCAAGCTGTCGCACGGCAAATCGCACGATGTGCGTGCGCCGGATTATGATGACTGGACCACGCCGACGGCGGATGGCCTGGCGGGCCTGAACGGCGATATCGTGGTGTGGAACCCGGTGCTGCAGGACGCTTTCGAGCTTTCTTCCATGGGCATCCGCGTCGACGCCGCGGCGCTGAAACATCAGCTGGCGCTGACCGGCGATGAAGATCGCATGAAGCTGGAATGGCATCAGTCGTTGCTGCGCGGCGATATGCCGCAGACCATCGGCGGCGGCATCGGTCAGTCGCGTTTGGTGATGTTGCTGTTGCAGCTGTCGCATATCGGCCAGGTGCAGTGCGGCGTGTGGTCACCGGAAGTGCGCGGCGCGGTTGAAGGCCTGCTCTGATTCTGCCTAGCGCCGCCAGCGGCGCATCAACCGGCTTTTCAACCCGGTATCGAAGCGCCAGATGTGATCGAAGATGCGCATGATGCCGGGTTTGCCGTAGGCGGACATCGCCACCGCGTGGAAACGCTGCTGGTGACTTTGCTGCTGCTGTTTCACCTTCTTTATTACCTCCTCCGGCAACCGCTGGGCGATAAAATCAGAAATGATCACCGCATCGGCGTCGAACCAGCCGCTCTCCGCCATTTTGGTGACGGTGGCGTTCAGGCAGGCCGCCAGATCGGTGCCGCCGCGAAACTGCTGGCCGAGAAAACGCACCGCCTGCTCAATGCCGCTGGCGGCGGTGAGTTCGTAATGTACGATCTGGTTGGCGAACAGCATGATGTAGCAGCGGCGGTTGTCCGCCAGCGCAATGCGCAGCAGCGCCAGACAGAACGCCTTGGCGCACTGTTCGTTGAAGCCGCCCATCGATCCTGAGGTGTCCACGCAGACGATAAACGGCCCGCGCGGCTGCTGATCCTGCTGTTGGTGGGTGACCTGACGGATCAGGATCTGTTCCTGCCAGACGTCGCCCTGCAGTCGGTAGCTCAGCAGTCGTTTTTCCAGCAGGCGGCGATAAAACTCGAATTCCAGCTCTTCAATCCCCAGCGTCGCCAGCTCCGGCGGCAGCAGGCGCAGAATGTCGTCGCTTTGATGAATGCCGCTCACTTCTTCCGGCAGCGTGGCCGGCACCTGCACCATAACCCTGAACGGCTCCGGCTGCGCGTCCTGCTGCGGCACCGCCTTGGCCTGATAGCTGCGGCCCAGCTGCTGCGCCAGCTTTTTCAGCTCCGGCTGCTGCTGCAAAAAGTTGCCGTACTCCACCAGCCGCTGGTAATCGCCGCGCTGCAGCTGGCCTTTGCTCATGTCCCACAGCCTGCCGGCGGCGGTGTCGTTTTCCGACAGCAGCGGTTCCAGCGCGCCGCTCAGCGCCAGGCGTTCCTGCAGTTCCGCCATCAGCTGCTCGCGCTCTTGTTCCAGCAGCTGGTGGTGCAACATGGTGGCCTGCAGCGTCAGGCTGATGCGCCAGCGCTGCAGAAACAGCGTTTGAAAGCTGTCGTCAAGCGGATGATTAGGCAGATCGGCGGCGTCCACCAGCGCGCGCGCCTGTTCATAAAATGGGGAAACCAGCTGGCGCAGCAGCTCCATCGTGTCGTTGAGGTTGTGATAGAACTGGGTATTGTTCTCCAACTGGCACTGTTGGTAGCGGTAAAATTCCTGCGCCAGCGCCGGCGGCACCATGGCCTCCTGCAAACGCTCCTTTAGCTGCAGCTTCCAGCGCGGCAGATCGCGATCCAGCGCCCGCCGTAGGGTCGGAAACTTTTTAAAGAATACCGACAGCTGCGGCGCGGCCAGCATGCCGACGATCATCTCCTCGATCATCTCGCCTTCGGTGATCGCCAGCAGCAGATCGAGCGTCTCCAGACTGAGCATGGTTACTGGCCGCGCATTTGGTGCTGTTGCTGTTTAACCTGTTCCGCGACCTGCAGCAGACTGGCTTCGATCTTGGCCAGACCGGCGGCGGACGTGAACAGGCAGGGCTGATGTTGGCTGAAGGCGCGGCGCTGCTCCGCCAGGCGCTGGGCCAATGCGTCCATTTCATCCAGCAGCGCCTGCGGCGTAGCGGTAGCCTGTTTGCCCGGCAGCGCCAGCAGCGACGGCTGACGGCTGACGTCCAACACCGTGAGGTGCAGTTGATCGTCCACTTCCAGGTCGATCGGCTGCGCAAAGCCGATGCCGTTCAGCTTGGCGCGCACGTCGCCGCCTTTTTGCAGCCAGTTGTCCAGCGCGCTGCTTTCGATGCTCAGATGATTGACCTGAATGTCATGCAGCTGCAGCGGTTTTTGCAGCAGCAGGGTGAGGGTGCCGCCGGCGAACGGCGTGGCCGGCGCGTATTGCGGTTTGCGGCTGAACATCCCGCCTTTTTTCACCAGGCTGATGGCCTGTCGGTCGCTTTGTTGCTGCTGGTCCTGCATCCAGCGGGTATGGATCTGTTGCAGTTGGATCAACATCGACTGCTGCTGATAGGCCGATTCGGTCAGCAGTTGATCGATCTGCTGTTGCAGCAGCTTCAGCGAGGTGAGATCGTGCCACAGGCAGTCTTTCAACAGCATCAGATCGAGCGGGGCGATGGCGTCGCGCCCGCTGAAGAAGGCGCAGGCCTGCAGCAGGCGCAGGGCTTTCTTCCAGCGCCGATCGGAGACGTACGGCGCCTGTTCCAGCGCGTCCAGCCGCTGGCGCAGTTGGAAAATCAGCTCAAAGCAGGCTTCCGGCAGCGCCACCTTATCGATCTGCGGCTGCCACTGCAGAAACTCTTCGTCGCTGACGCTCAGCGCCGCCGGCACCGGGTTTTGGCTTTCGCTCTGGCGGTTGACCAGCAGCGAGCGGAAATTCTGTTTATCCTGCACCTTGTCCAGCCACAGGCGAATCAGCATGCGGTCATACAGGGCTTCGAGGCTGTTGTCCGCTTCGGGCAGTTCGTTGGAAGCGGTGACCAGCAGGCGCAGCGGGATCGGTTCTTCGCTGTTGCCGTTGCGAAAACGCCGTTCATTGATCGCCGTCAGCAGGGTGTTGAGGATCGCCGGGCCGGCCTTCCAGATCTCGTCCAGAAACACGATCTCCGCTTCTGGCAGATAGCCGGCGGTCAGGCGTTGATAGCGCCCTTCATCTTTCAGCGCCTGAATCGAGAGCGGGCCGAAGACCTCTTCCGGCGTGGAAAAGCGCGTCATCAGGTATTCAAAAGAGCGGGCGTTGCGGAAGGCAAACTTCAGCCGGCGCGCGATCAGGCTCTTGGCGATGCCGGGCGGGCCGAGCAAGAATACGCTTTCGCCGCTCAGCGCCGCCAGCAGGCACAGGCGGATCGCCTCTTGCCGCTCATAAAGGCCGCTCTCCAGCGCGCTGCTGAGGCGGGAAATTCGTTCTGCCAGAAGGGATGATGGCGTCATATAATCGTCGTATTGTCCGAGAGTTAGCCAATCTTGGTCGATAATTCGATGATAAACCACCATTATTTTTAATGGTATAGCTTATTGATTAGTAAAAATTTTCTCAGTTGAGTCGGATATCCGGTTCACATTTTGTTTATTTTTCGGCTCTGATATAAGGGTAGGCAAGCCGTATAAATGGTGCATACTGTGCGGCTTTCTGGTGGGCGTGACGGATCTTTGAGCCCGTATTTTGCCTGATGCGGATGCATCGCTAACGGATGTTCTGATAAAGAAACGAATTATGAGCGCAGAGCATAAGCAGTCCCTATCGGCGGTAACCCTGGCTGCCATCGGCGTGGTCTACGGTGATATCGGCACCAGTCCTCTCTATACGTTGAGAGAGTGTTTCTCCGGCCATTACGGCTTCGATGTTCGTCCAGACGTGGTTTTCGGCTTCCTGTCGCTGATTTTCTGGATGCTGATCGTGATAGTTTCCCTCAAATATCTCACCTACGTGATGCGGGCGGACAACGCCGGCGAAGGCGGCATTTTGACGCTGATGTCGCTGGCCGGGCGCAATACCTCGGCGCGCACCACCGCAGTGCTGGTGATACTGGGCCTGATCGGCGGCAGCTTCTTCTATGGCGAGGTGGTGATCACCCCGGCGATCTCGGTGATGTCGGCGATAGAGGGGTTGGAAATCGCCGCGCCTGCGCTCGACGCCTATATCGTGCCGCTCTCGATTCTGGTACTGACCCTGCTGTTCGTTATCCAAAAACACGGCACCGGCAGCGTCGGCAAGTTGTTCGCCCCGGTAATGCTGTTGTGGTTCATCGTGTTGGCGGTGCTGGGCGCGCGCAGCATCATTTCGAACCCGGAAGTGCTGCAGGCGCTGAATCCCAAATGGGCGCTCAACTTCTTTATGGAATATAAGAAGGTGTCTTTCTTCGCGCTGGGGGCGGTGGTGCTGTCGATCACCGGCGTTGAGGCGCTGTATGCCGACATGGGGCACTTCGGCAAGTTCCCGATCCGCCTGGCCTGGTTCACCGTGGTGCTGCCTTCGCTGGTGCTCAACTACTTCGGCCAGGGGGCGTTGCTGCTGAAAAACCCTGAAGCGATCAAAAACCCATTCTTCCTGCTGGCGCCCGACTGGGCGCTGATCCCGCTGCTGATTCTGGCAACCCTGGCAACGGTCATCGCCTCGCAGGCGGTGATTTCCGGCGTCTTCTCGCTGACTCGTCAGGCGGTGCGCCTGGGGTATTTGTCGCCGATGCGCATCATTCACACCTCGGAAATGGAATCCGGCCAGATCTACATTCCGGTGATCAACTGGACGCTGTATATCTCGGTGGTGCTGGTGATCATCGGCTTCGAACACTCCAGCAACCTGGCGGCGGCGTACGGCATCGCCGTCACCGGCACCATGGTGCTGACCAGCATTCTGGTCACTTCGGTGGCGATTAATAACTGGCACTGGAACCGCTTCCTGGCGATCGGCATCGTAACCATCTTGCTGATCATCGACGTGCCGATGTTCTCCGCCAACGCCCTGAAGCTGTTCTCCGGCGGCTGGCTGCCGCTGACCCTGGCGCTGGTGATGTTCATCATTATGACTACCTGGAAGAGCGAGCGTTTCCGTCTGTTGCGCCGTCTGCATGAGCACGGCAACTCGCTGGAGGCGATGATCGCCTCGCTGGAGAAATCGCCGCCGGTGCGGGTGCCGGGTACCGCGGTCTTCCTGTCGCGCGCCACCAACGTCATTCCTTTTGCGCTGTTGCACAACCTGAAGCACAACAAGGTGCTGCATGAACGCGTGGTGCTGCTGACGCTGCGCACCGAGGATGCGCCTTACGTGCACAACGTGCGCCGGGTGACCATCGAGCAGCTGTCGCCGACCTTCTGGCGGGTGGTGGCCAGCTACGGCTGGCGCGAAACGCCGAATGTGGAGGAAGTGTTCCACCGCTGCGGGCTGGAAGGGTTGCCGTGCCGCATGTCGGAGACGTCGTTCTTCATGTCCCATGAATCGCTGATCCTCACCAAGCGGCCATGGTACCTCTACCTGCGCGGCAAACTGTTCGTTGCTCTGAGCCGCAATGCGCTGCGCGCGCCGGATCAGTTCGAAATCCCGCCGAACCGGGTCATCGAGCTCGGCACGCAGGTCGAGATCTAACCCGCCTGACAGGGGCTCAGCTAGGCTGAGCCCCTTTTGTTTGCGCTTTCTCCGTGCGCGAACGAAACGTTTCGATGACGATCACACTTCTGCATTGTCCGGGTTGCCTTCCCCTGCCGTTTTTTTACACTCCTCCAGAGAGCGAAACGTTTCGCTAGCGGAGTGAGAAGATGAAAAAAGGCGTATTACTGAATTCCGACGTGTCTGCCGTGATTGCCCGGCTGGGGCATACCGATCAGCTCACCTTGTGCGATGCGGGTTTGCCGATACCGGCGGCGACGCAGCGCATCGATCTGGCGCTGACGCAGGGCGTGCCGACCTTCATGCAGGTGTTCGCGGCGGTCACGCAAGAGATGCAGGTAGAAAGCGCCATCCTGGCGGAAGAAATCGTGAAACAAAATCCGTCGCTCCACGAGGCATTGTTGGCTGAACTGACCGCACTGGGCCAACGCCAGGGCAATACCATCGGCGTGCGTTATATCAGCCATCAGGCGTTTAAAGCGCAAACCGAGCACAGCCGGGCGGTGATCCGCAGCGGGGAGTGTTCGCCTTACGCGAACGTGATCCTGTGCGCCGGCGTAACTTTCTGAGGCGTTTATGCAACCTTTACTGCAACTGAAAGGGATTGATAAAGCCTTTCCCGGCGTGAAGGCGCTTTCCGGCGCCGCTCTCAGCGTTTATCCCGGCAAGGTGATGGCGCTGGTGGGGGAAAACGGCGCCGGGAAGTCCACCATGATGAAAGTGCTGACCGGCATCTATCAGAAAGACGCCGGCAGTCAGTATTTTCTCGGTAAAGAGGTGGCGTTCAACGGGCCTAAAGATTCGCAGGAAGCGGGCATCGGCATTATCCATCAGGAGCTGAACCTGATCCCGCAGCTGACGATTGCGGAAAACATCTTCCTCGGCCGCGAGTTCGTCAACCGTTTCGGCCGCATTGACTGGAAGCGCATGTACGCCGAGGCCGATCGCTTGCTGGCGCGCCTCAACCTGCGCTACAGCAGCCACCGGCTGGTGGGCGAGCTGTCGATTGGCGATCAGCAGATGGTGGAGATTGCCAAGGTACTGAGCTTCGAATCGAAAGTGATCATCATGGACGAACCGACCGATGCGCTGACCGACACCGAAACCGCCTCGCTGTTCAAGGTGATCAACGAGCTGAAGGCCGAAGGGCGCGGCATCGTCTATATCTCACACCGTCTGAAAGAGATCTTTGAAATCTGCGACGACGTGACGGTATTTCGCGACGGGCAGTTCATCGCCGAGCGGCCGGTGAGCGAGCTGCAGGAAGATTCGCTGATTGAAATGATGGTCGGTCGCAAGCTGGAAGAACAATACCCGCGCCTTGATTTACCGCGCGGGGAAAAGCGGCTGGAAGTCAGTCATCTTTCCGGACCCGGCGTTGAAGACGTCAGCTTTACGCTGTATCGCGGTGAGATCCTCGGCGTGGCCGGCTTGATGGGCGCCGGGCGCACCGAATTGATGAAGATTCTGTACGGCGCCGCGCCGCGCAAGGCCGGCACCGTCAACCTCGACGGCCGCGAGGTAGTCACCCATTCGCCGCAGGATGGATTGGCGAACGGCATCGTCTATATCTCGGAAGACCGTAAGCGCGACGGCCTGGTGCTGGGCATGTCGGTAAAGGAAAACATGTCTCTGACCGCGCTGCGCTACTTCAGCCGCGCCGACGGCAGCCTGAAACAGGCCGACGAGCGGCAGGCGGTGGGGGACTTCATCCGCCTGTTCAATATCAAAACGCCGTCGATGGAGCAGCCGATAGGTCTGCTTTCCGGCGGCAATCAGCAGAAAGTGGCGATCGCCCGCGGCCTGATGACCCGGCCGAAGGTGCTGATCCTCGATGAGCCGACGCGCGGCGTCGATGTCGGGGCGAAAAAAGAGATCTATCAGTTAATCAACCAGTTCAAGCAGAAAGGGCTGAGCATCATTTTGGTGTCTTCGGAAATGCCGGAGGTGATGGGCATGAGCGATCGCATTCTGGTGATGCACGAAGGGCATCTCAGCGGCGAGTTCCCGATTGAACAGGCCACCCAGGAAGCGTTGATGGCGGCAGCCGTCGGCAAGCAATACGGCGTAAAGCAGGAGTAATCAGATATGAGTTCCCAGACTATCGCAGCTAAGCGCTGGTTCAGTAAAGAGTGGCTGTTAGAGCAGAAGTCGTTGATTGCGCTGCTGGTGCTGATCGCCGTGGTCTCTTCCATGAGCCCGAACTTCTTCACCCTGAACAACCTGTTCAATATTCTGCAGCAGACCTCGGTCAACGCCATCATGGCGGTGGGGATGACGCTGGTGATCCTCACTTCCGGCATCGATCTGTCGGTGGGATCGCTGCTGGCCCTGACCGGCGCGGTGGCGGCGTCGATCGTCGGCTTTGAAGTCAACGCGCTGGTGGCGGTGGCGGCGGCCTTGGCGCTGGGCGCCGCGATTGGCGCCTGCACCGGGGTGATCGTCGCCAAAGGCAAGGTGCAAGCCTTTATCGCTACGCTGGTGATGATGCTGCTGCTGCGCGGCGTCACCATGGTGTACACCAACGGCAGCCCGATCAATACCGGTTTCACCGACGTGGCCGACACCTTTGGTTGGTTCGGCATCGGCCGTCCGCTGGGTGTGCCTACGCCGATCTGGATCATGGCGATCGTGTTCATCGCCGCCTGGTATATGCTGCACCATACGCGCCTGGGCCGCTATATTTATGCCCTGGGCGGCAATGAAGCGGCGACACGCCTGTCCGGTATCAGCGTCGATAAAGTGAAAATTATCGTCTATTCGCTGTGCGGCCTGCTGGCGGCGCTGGCGGGGGTGATCGAAGTGGCGCGCCTCTCGTCGGCGCAGCCGACCGCCGGCACCGGCTATGAGCTGGACGCCATCGCCGCCGTGGTGCTGGGCGGCACCAGCCTGGCCGGCGGCAAGGGACGCATCGTCGGCACGCTGATCGGGGCGCTGATCCTCGGTTTTCTGAACAACGGCCTGAATTTACTGGGTGTTTCTTCCTACTACCAAATGATCGTGAAGGCAGTGGTGATACTGCTGGCGGTTCTGGTAGATAACAAAAGCAACAAGTAACCTCCCCCTACAGGAATCACGATGATGAAAATGAAAAAACTGGCAACCTTAGCTTCCGCCATCGCGTTGAGCGCCACCCTGAGCGCCAATGCCATGGCCAAAGACACCATCGCGCTGGTGGTGTCCACCCTCAACAACCCGTTCTTCGTCTCGATGAAGGATGGGGCGCAGCAAGAGGCCAACAAGCTGGGTTATAACCTGGTGGTGCTGGATTCCCAAAACAACCCGGCGAAAGAGCTGGCCAACGTGCAGGATCTGATGGTGCGGGCGCCTAAGCTGCTGTTGATCAACCCGACCGACTCCGATGCGGTGGGCAACGCCATCAAGATGGCCAACCAGGCTAAGATCCCGGTCATCACGCTGGACCGCGTGGCGAGCAAGGGTGACGTGGTGAGCCATATCGCTTCGGATAACCGCGTGGGCGGCAAAATGGCCGGCGACTTCATCGCCAAGAAAGCGGGCGCCGACGCCAAGGTGATTCAGCTGGAAGGCATTGCCGGCACCTCCGCCGCGCGTGAACGCGGCGAAGGCTTCAAACAGTCGCTGGATCAGAATAAATTCAAGCTGCTGGCCAGCCAGCCGGCCGATTTCGACCGCACCAAGGGCCTGAACGTGATGCAGAACCTGCTGACCGCTCACCCGGATGTGCAGGCGGTATTTGCCCAGAACGATGAAATGGCGCTGGGCGCGCTGCGTGCGCTGCAAACCGCCGGTAAAACCGACGTGATCGTGGTAGGCTTCGACGGCACCGCCGACGGCGTGAAAGCGGTTGAAGGCGGCAAGCTGGCGGCGACCGTGGCGCAGCGTCCCGATCAGATTGGCGTGATAGGCGTGGAAACCGCCGATAAAGTGCTGAAAGGCGAAAAAGTGCCGGCGACCATTCCGGTCGATTTGAAACTGGTCACTCAGTAAGTCATACCAGCGCCATCGGGACGGGGCGTTTACGATGGCGCGCAATTCAGGAATCAATGCGATGGAAACAGGTAAGCTGGTGGTTCTGGGCAGCATCAATGCCGACCATATCCTCAATATTGAACAATTCCCCCACCCGGGCGAAACGGTCATCGGGAAGCAGTATAAGGTGGCGTTTGGCGGCAAGGGCGCGAATCAGGCGGTGGCGGCCGGGCGCAGTGGGGCGGAGATCGCCTTTATCGCCTGCGTGGGCGCCGACGATATCGGCGAGCGTGTCCGCCGGCAGCTGGCGAGCGATCGCATTGATACCCAACCGATTGAAGCCATCGCCGACAGCACCACCGGCGTGGCGCTGATCTTCGTCAACGCCGAAGGCGAGAACGTGATCGGCATCAATGCCGGCGCCAACGCCGCGGTGACGCCGGATTACCTGGCGCGCTACCGGCAAAAAGTCATCGACGCCGACGCCCTGCTGATGCAGCTGGAGTCGCCGCTGGAGACGGTGATCGCCGCCGCCCGCTTGGCCAAGCAACATCAAACGCAGGTGATCCTCAACCCGGCCCCGGCGCGCGAGCTGCCGGACGAGCTGCTGGGGATGATTGATATGATCACCCCGAATGAAACCGAAGCGCAGCGCCTGACCGGCATCGCCGTGGACAGCGACGCCGATGCGGCGCGCGCGGCGCAGGCGCTGCACGACAAAGGCATCGCGACGGTGATCATCACCCTCGGCAGCCGCGGCGTGTGGCTGAGCGAAAACGGTAACGGCAAACGGGTGCCCGGCTTCAACGTGCAAGCGGTGGATACCATCGCCGCCGGCGATACCTTTAACGGCGCGCTGGTCACTGCTCTGTTGGAAGGTAAGATCATGGCCGACGCGGTGCGTTTCGCCCATGCGGCGGCGGCGATCGCCGTCACCCGCCCCGGCGCGCAGCCTTCGGTGCCGTGGCGCGAAGAGATCGACGCCTTCTTGCAGCAACAGGGGTGATCCTTTGGCCACCATGAAAGATGTCGCCCGCCTGGCGGGCGTTTCAACCTCTACCGTTTCGCATGTGGTCAACAACAATCGCTTTGTCAGCGACAGCGTGCGCGACAAGGTCATGGCGGCCGTGGAACAGTTGAACTATGCGCCTTCTGCGCTGGCGCGCAGCCTGAAGCTTAATCAGACCCGCACCATCGGCATGCTGGTGACCGCCAGCAACAACCCGTTTTATGCTGAAGTGGTGCGCGGCGTGGAGCGCAGCTGCTATGAACGCGGCTACAGCCTGATCCTGTGCAATACCGAAGAAGACGCCGCGCGCATGAACCGCAGTATGGAGACGCTGCTGCAAAAGCGCGTCGACGGTTTGCTGTTGATGTGCACCGAAAATCACCGGCCATCTCAGGATGCCCTGAGTCGCTACCCGTCACTGCCGATCGTGATGATGGACTGGGCGCCGTTCGAGGGCGCGAACGACATTATTCAGGATAACTCGCTGCTGGGCGGCGAGATGGCGACCGATCATCTGATCGCCCGCGGCTACCGCAAGATTGCCTGCATCGCCGGCCCGCAGGACAAAACCACCGCCCGTCACCGGCTGGAAGGCTATCGCAACGCGATGCGTCGCGCCGGATTACCGATCCCGCCAGGGTATGAAGTGCATTGCGACTTTGAGTTTGAAGGCGGCGTGACCGCCATGCGCCAGCTGCTGGCGCTGAAAGAGCCGCCGCATGCGGTGTTCGCCGGCAACGACGCGGTGGCGGTAGGCGTTTATCAGGCGCTGTATCAGGCCGGGCTTTCC
The DNA here is from genome assembly GCF_903970925.1 of Serratia sp. ME47. Taxonomy (NCBI): domain Bacteria; kingdom Pseudomonadati; phylum Pseudomonadota; class Gammaproteobacteria; order Enterobacterales; family Yersiniaceae; genus Serratia; species Serratia sp. ME47. Next base: position 124,099 of record NZ_CAJCKE010000015.1, read on the forward strand.
GTGCCGCAGGATATGGCGGTGATGGGGTACGATGACATTGAACTGGCGCGTTATCTGGCGCCGCCGCTGAGCACCATTCATCAACCGAAGGATTCGCTGGGCGAGCTGGCGATCGATGCGCTGATCAACCGCCTGCAAAACCCGGAGCGTGCTCCCCAGGTGCTGGTGCTGACGCCCGAGCTGGTGGAACGCGCCTCGGTGGGCCACCGTTAACTGGCCGCCTTCGCTTCTTTCTTGCTTTCCTGGCCGCTGATCAAGTTGCGGCCATCTTTCCTTCTCAGCAACATAAATACCAGCGCCGACGCCACGGTGACGATCCCCATGGTGATAAAGGTGTAATGGAAGTGGTCGATCATAGTGCCTAACGACAGGGATTCGTAAAAACGCAGCACCGCCGCGCTGATCGCTACGCCGAAACTGATGGACAGCTGTTGGGTGACCGCCAGGACGCTGTTGCCGGCGCTGGCGTTGGCGTCGTTCAAATCCGCCAGGCTGATGGTATTCATGGCGGTGAACTGGGTGGACATCGCCATGCCCAGTACGAACAGCGGCAGGATCATCAGCCACAGCGGCATGCCTGGGCTCTGCAGGGCGAACTGCGCGATCAGCGCTCCGATGATAACGGTGATGCCGACCAGCGTTTTACGGTAGCCGAACCAGCGCAACACCTGAGTGACGGTGGATTTCGCCATCAGCGAGCCGATGGCGGTCGGTGCCATCATGCAGCCGGCGACGATCGCCGTGTAGCCAAATCCCACCTGCAGCATGAGCGGCATCAAAAACGGCACGCAGCCGGTGCCCAACCTGGACGCGACGTTGCCGGCGATGCCGACCGAGAAGGTGCGGGTTTTGAACAGGTCGAGGCCGATCAGCGGCTGAGGATGACGGCGGGCGTGCGCGATGTAGCCGAACAGCATCACGAAGCCGCTGAGCAGAATGCCCAGCGAAACGTAGCTCGCCAGCACCCGCTCGCCAAACAGTTCCAGCCCGGTGGAGATCAGCACCAGGCTCAGGCCGAACAGCATAAAACCCAGAAAATCGAAGCGGCGCTTGGGCGTGGTGAAGTCCGGCATGTATTTGCGCGCATAGAAGATGCCGAGCAGGCCGATAGGGATATTGATCAGGAAAATCCAATGCCAGGTGGCGTAGGTCACCAGCCAGCCGCCCAGCAGCGGCCCCAGAATCGGCCCGACCAGGCCGGGCATGGTGACGAAGTTCAGCACCGGCAGCAGTTCGCTGCGCGGGTAGGCGCGCAGCAGCGCCAGTCGCGCGACCGGCATCATCATCGCGCCGCCGATGCCCTGCAGCACGCGAGAGGCAACCAGCACGCTCAACGTGGGGGAGAGGGCGCACAACAGCGAACCGAGGGTGAATAACGTGACGGCGAAGATGAACACGCGGCGGGTGCCGAAGCGGTCCGCCAGCCAACCGCTGACTGGGATCAGCATCGCCACCGTCAGCGTATAGCTGATGACGGCAGATTGCATCGCCAGCGGCGAGTGCCCGAGGCTGTGGGCGATCGCCGGTAGCGCCGTGTTGAGGATGGTGGCGTCCAGCGCCTGCATAAAGAACGCCATTGCGGCGATCCACGGGAGTCCTGCCATACTGCGCGCGGATTGGGTCATGGTCGGTCCTGGTTAAATGGTCGTCTCTCCCTCATCTCTTTCTTCTATCTATAAGCGGGGAGCGTGTCTAGTCTTTCTCTTTCAGCAAAACTTGGCAGGCGACGAGGGCGCCTGCGCTGTCTCCGGCGAGTATCGCATCGACGATAGCCTGATGGTGGCGCAGCTTGATCACTTCATTGCCGGTGATGGCGCGGAAGTAACTCTGATACACCGAACTGAACAGGTTGGCGAACGAGGTCAGGAACGGATTGCCGCTGGCCTCGTAGATGAGCTGGTGGAATTGGGTATCGACCTGGATCCAGCGCTCGCGATCAAACTGGGTATGCAGCGCGCGCATTTCCGCCATCAGTTCCGCCAGCAGTTTGGTTTGCTGCGGGCTGGCGTGGTCTGCCGCCAACGCGCAGGCCTGCGGTTCCAACGAGGTGCGCAATATAAGGAAATGTTGCATCACCTGATCGAAGTTTTCCCGCGTCATCCACCAGGTCAGTAAATCCTGATCGAGGAAATTCCATTGGCTTTGCGGCATCACGCGGGTGCCAATGCGCGGGCGCGGCAACAACATGCCTTTGGCGGCTAACATCTTTACCGCTTCGCGCACCGCGGTGCGGCTGACGCCGAATTGCTCGCCCAGTTCCATTTCACCGGGCAGGATGCTGCCGGCCTGATAATCGCCTGCCAGAATTTGTTGGCCGAGTTTCTCTGCAAGCAGATAAGAAAGATTGCGTTGGGCGGCCTGTTGTTGTGCATTTAACGGCATGGCTGCGGATCCTTACTGACATCGTTATTTCTATTTTACTCCAGTGATCGCCAGCTTTTATGGCTGTTTGCCTGAAAAAGTGACATAAATTCGCCGCTTTTTCGCTCTTTTGCCGAAAAAATCCGCGCTTGAAAAGTTTTTTGCATTTAGGGGTTGCGGCCTGCCGAGAACTCCCTATAATGCGCCTCCACTGACCGGGAACAACGACTGACAAGCCGCCGGGTCAGCGAGA
>NZ_CAJCKE010000016.1:0-120193 GCF_903970925.1 Serratia sp. ME47
TAGCGCGGTGGTCCCACCTGACCCCATGCCGAACTCAGAAGTGAAACGCCGTAGCGCCGATGGTAGTGTGGGGTCTCCCCATGCGAGAGTAGGACACTGCCAGGCATCAAATAAAGCAAAAAGCCCTGAACTGACGTTCAGGGCTTTTTGCTATGCGTGAAACGTAAAAAAGCGCAGCTACGCTGCGCCTTTCAACCACTCGACAATAAAGTCGGCGATGCTTTCCGGTTGATTGAGATCCAACTGCTTAGCCGAAATGGATAGCGGTCGATCGCTGGCTACCGCGACGACAAACTGATCCAGCATGTCTTCCAACGGCCTGCCGATCTCGGCCCGATAAAGCAGGATCTTGCTGACCGGCTCATGTTTGAACCCTTCCACCAGAATCAAGTCGACCTTATCGGCGTCAAAGCGCCCAGCCAGATAGCGCAGATCCAAAGGTTGTTGCTCCGGCGTTTCGGTCATTAATGCCCAGCGACGATCGCTGGCGACCAGCGTTTGCTCGGCGCCTGCTTTACGCAGCTCATAGCTGTCTTTACCCGGCGTATCCACATCCATGTCGTGATGCGTATGTTTGATCAGTCCAATCCTTACCTGGCGTTGTTTCAGCAACGGGATCAGCTGTTTGAGCAGGGTCGTTTTCCCCGTTCCGCTGTAGGCGCCGATGGCCAGCAAGGGAGGCAATGAACGATTCATTTTTTGAGCTCTCGCGTTTGTTGCCAATTCAGGCAGTCAGCCGGCGTATTCAGGTTATGAAATGCCGCTTGCTGCCCGCTGAACACTACGCGTTGTGCGCCAATTTGATGCAAGAACAGCATCAGCTTGCGTTCACCGCGCGCCAGATAGTCGGCCAGCTGCGGCGCTATTTGGCTATGCAGTAACGCCAGCGTGGGGTGATCTCGTTCACCATCGCTGGCAAAGGCCGCCTGCGCCGCGCCTTTTTGCTGCCATAGCTGAGCGACTAAGTCGGCGGGAAAGTCGGGGACATCACAAGGGACGAAGACCACCCATTCGCTGGGAGCCTGTTTGAGCCCGGCCAGCATGCCTGCCAGCGGCCCGGCGAAATCGGGCGTCAGATCGCCAATCACCGGCAAACCGCTCGCCTGGTAACGTGCCTGATTGCGATTAGCGCTGATGGCGACGGAAGCCACCTGCGGGCGTAACCGAGCCAATACGTGTTGATAGAGTGCGATCCCGCCAATCGACACTAGGCCTTTGTTCTCACCGCCCATGCGCGTGGCCCGTCCGCCGGCCAAAATGACGCCGCTGATTTCTTTATGCATCTCGTTTATCCCGCCTTGTCGATGCGCTGATTGTAGCGCTAAAGCCGGCGCGACATCAGGATTTACCTTTATTGACAAGCCGGTTCTTTCACTGCGTGGGTAAGCCTGTTACTTTGTGAGTTTATTCATGCTATTGGACGATATTGAGATGAAAACGCATCGCGTAAACGAGTTGATCGAGCTGTTGCACCCGGCCTGGCAGGAAGATCCCGATCTCAATTTGATGCAGTTTTTGCAAAAGCTGGCGAAAGAAGCGGGCTTCCAGGGCGAATTGTCCGAGTTGAGCGACGATATTCTTATTTACCATCTGAAAATGCGCGGCAGCGCCGGCACGGATCAGATCCCGGGCCTGAAGAAAGATTACGAAGAAGATTTTAAAACAGCGTTGCTGCGCGCTCGCGGCGTTATCAAGGATTGATCCTCGTGCGGTGCGAGAAAGCATAGCGCGTGAAATGCGCCATTAATGCTACTATTTCTCATTCCCGGCACCGTGCTGTCAGCGATCAAACGAACGTTATGAATAACTCAGCTTTTAATTTCGACACCCTGTCGCCCGATTTGATCATGGACGCGCTAGAAGGGATTGGCCTGCGCGTCGATTCCGGCCTGACGGCGCTGAACAGCTATGAGAACCGCGTCTATCAGTTTATGGACGAGGATCGTCGACGCTACGTGGTGAAGTTTTACCGCCCGGAGCGCTGGAGCGCCGCACAAATCGGTGAGGAACATCAGTTCGCTCTGGATCTGGCCGGCGCGGAGATCCCGGCGGTGGCGCCGTTGGCGCTGCAAGGCGCTACGCTGCATACGCACGGCGGTTTTTTCTTTGCCCTGTTCCCCAGCGTGGGGGGCCGGCAATACGAGATAGACAATCTGGAGCAGTTGGAATGGGTAGGCCGTTTTCTGGGGCGTATCCATCAGGTTGGCGGCGAGCGTTTGTTTGCCGAGCGTCCAACCATGGGGATTGAAGAGTATCTTGTTGCCCCGCGTCAGGCGCTGGCCAATTGCGAGCTGTTGCCGGCGGCTCAGCGTGATGCCTTTCTGCAGGCGACGGATAACCTGATTGCGGCGATCAAGCCACACTGGAATCTGAACTGGCAGCCGCGGCGTTTGCACGGCGATTGCCATCCGGGCAATATTCTGTGGCGCGATGGCCCGCTGTTCGTCGATCTTGATGACGCGCGCAACGGCCCTGCGGTTCAGGATCTGTGGATGCTGTTGCACGGCGAACGTCGCGACCAACTGATGCAGCTGGACGTTTTGCTGGAGGCGTACGGCGAATTTGCCGAGTTCGATCAGCGCGAGCTGGCGTTAATTGAGCCACTGCGGGCGATGCGTATGGTGTATTACCTGGCCTGGGTCGCTCGCCGTTGGCAGGATCCGGCCTTCCCTAAGAGTTTTCCGTGGATGGCGGAGTCTGATTTCTGGTTATCTCAGACTGCGGCGTTTAATGAACAGGTTAAGCTGTTGCAGGAGCCTCCTCTGCAGCTGACGCCAATGTATTGAAGCTTTAACACAATGGAGAGTTTAGTCTTATGAAAAAAATATGGTTGGCGCTCGTTGGCATGGTGATGGCATTCAGCGCCTCGGCGGCACAGTTTAGCGATGGCACTCAGTACGTGACCTTGGACAAGCCGGTGACCGGTGAGCCGCAGGTGTTGGAGTTCTTCTCCTTTTACTGCCCACACTGCTACCAGTTTGAGCAGGTCTATCACGTGTCCGAGAACGTGAAAAAAGCGTTGCCTGCCGGCACCAAAATGACCAAGTACCACGTGGAGTTCCTGGGGCCGTTGGGCAAACAGCTGACTCAGGCGTGGGCGGTCGCGATGGCGCTGGGCGTGGAAGACAAAGTAAGCCCGCTGATGTTTGAAGCGGTGCAGAAAACCCAGACCGTGCAAACGCCGGACGATATCCGTAACGTCTTCGTGAAAGCGGGCGTAACCGCCGCAGATTATGACGCGGCCTGGAACAGCTTCGTGGTGAAATCTCTGGTGGTTCAACAGGAGAAAGCCGCAGAAGATCTGCAGCTGCGCGGCGTGCCGGCGGTATTCGTCAACGGCAAATACATGGTTAAAAACGATGGCCTGGACACCAGCTCGATGGACGCTTACGTGAAGCAGTTCGCCGATGTGGTTAAATTCCTCAGCCAGCAGAAATAAGCCTGATTCAACATGAAAAACGCCGGCATCGCCGGCGTTTTTTTATCCGTATTGCCGCTTCAATTTATCCAGCAACCGGTCTTTTTCCTGCCACAGCGTATTCAGCCACAGCTGGAAGCGCCGCTTGAACTGTTTATCGTTGAAATAATCACCGTGCAGGGTTTCATCGATCGGTAGCGTCTCTATTCTCACCACGATACGCGTCAGGCGGCCGCACAGCATATCCAGAAAGGGCCGCTGGTTATTTTCCGGATAAAGCAGGGTGACGTTCAACACTTTGTCGAACTGATTGCCCAGCGCGCTAAGGGTAAACGCGATGCCGGCAGCTTTGGGCGCCAGCAAATTGCGATAAGGTGAATTGCTTTTAATTTTCTTGGCTTCGGTGAAGCGTGAGCCTTCGACGAAATTGACGATGGTGGTTGGGCGCTGGCGGAATTTTTCGCAGGAACGGCGCGTCGTTTCGATATCCTTGCCGCGTTTTTCCGGGTGCTTGAGCAAATAGGCGCGGGAGTAACGCTTCATGAATGGCATGTCCAGCGCCCAGCAGGCCAGGCCGACAAACGGCACCCAGGCGAGCTGCTGTTTGAGGAAATACTTATTCATTGGAATATGATTTCTGAACAGCACGCATAACACGACAATGTCTGACCAACTTTCGTGGTTGCTGATCAGCAGATACCAGTTTTTGCGATCCAACCCTTCCAGCCCTTCAATATCCCAACGCAATTGCCCGTTAATGCGCAATAACAGCGCCAGCCCTTGGCACCAACACCACATCATGAAATCGGCGAAAGCCGAGATATATCGCCAAACGGCGGGAATGGGCACCACGAGTTTCACGATGCCGGCCAGCGTGATGGGGATGGAGCATAACACCGTCACCAGAATGGTAAGTATGACGGAAATGATAAAGATAACAGGCGTTAACAATCTTGGCATGATTATGGGCTGACGGTTGGTGGGAACATCGTTGCATGCCAAAGCGCATGAACAAAAACGCATTTTAACAGAAATCGCCGGGGTAAAGCGCCGCTTAAAATCACTGTTTTTCGTCTCATCGGATAACCATTTGCTGAGTTTTCGTGCAACTTGTCCAGCTTGTGCTATGGTAATTGAGGCGCCGAATTTGATTAATAGTGCGATTAAAATCCGGCGAAAGTTATATCCACAAATCCAATGAAAGCCAATAATTAAGCGTCGCCGGAATTCGTTCTTTTAACGCGGTGATTTAAATAGGAATTTTATTCGCCGTTATAACGATAATCGCAGCGTTATAATTCGGTCTCTTTTCTATGCACAAAGTTATCCACAGGTAAGATCTTGCGGATCCTCGCGCACAATCACATCATTTTCGTCCGCAATGCACGCTAAGGTTCGTCTCCGGCGGCCAGCTATGGCATGCTTACCCCTATGTCCGATCACGATAAAGAAACGCTATGGCCCAGATTGCAGAAAACCCACTAATCCTGGTTGACGGTTCCTCTTACCTCTACCGCGCTTATCACGCCTTCCCGCCGCTGACCAATTCGGCGGGCGAGCCGACCGGCGCGATGTACGGCGTGCTGAATATGCTGCGCAGTCTGCTGTTGCAGTATCAACCGAGCCACGTTGCCGTGGTGTTTGATGCCAAAGGGAAGACCTTCCGCGATGATCTGTTCGCTGAATACAAGTCGCACCGGCCGCCGATGCCGGACGATCTGCGCGCGCAGATCGAGCCGCTGCACAACATGGTCAAGGCGATGGGCCTGCCGCTGTTGGTGACGCCCGGCGTAGAGGCGGATGACGTCATCGGTACGCTGGCGCTGGAGGCTGAAAAGGCCGGCCACGCGGTGCTGATCAGCACCGGCGACAAAGACATGGCGCAGCTGGTGACGCCGAACGTCACCCTGATCAACACCATGAACAACACGATCCTCGGCCCGCAGGAAGTGTGCGACAAATACGGCATTCCGCCGGAGCTGATCATCGACTTCCTGGCGCTGATGGGCGATTCATCGGACAACATTCCCGGCGTGCCGGGCGTGGGCGAGAAAACCGCCCAGGCGTTGCTGCAGGGTATCGGCGGCCTGGATGCGCTGTACGGCAATCTGGATAACATCGCCACGCTGAGCTTCCGCGGTGCCAAAACCATGGCGGCCAAGCTGGAACAGAATAAAGAGGTCGCGTACCTCTCCTATAAGCTGGCGACGATCAAAACCGACGTCGAGCTGGATCTGACCTGTGCGGACCTGACGGTCTCCGCGCCGGATGTCGACACGCTGCAACAGCTGTTCAAACAGTACGAGTTCAAACGCTGGCTGGCGGACGTAGAAGCCGGCGTCTGGTTGGAAAACAAGAAAGGCGCGGGTGCGAAAGCTGCCGGCGCCGCCAAACCAGCCGTAGCCGCGGAAGCGCCGAAAGCGCTGGCGGAGGCCAAGCTGTCTCAGGACGGTTATGTCACCATCCTGGACGAAGCGACCTTTACCGACTGGCTGGCGCGGTTGAAAAAAGCCGACGTGTTTGCCTTCGATACCGAAACCGATGGCCTGGATACCCTGACCGCCAATCTGATCGGCCTGTCCTTTGCGATCGCGCCGGGCGAAGCGGCTTATTTGCCGGTGGCACACGATTATCTGGATGCGCCGGCGCAGCTGGATCGCGCTTACGTGCTGGAGGCGCTCAAGCCGCTGCTGGAAGACGAGAAAGCGCTCAAGGTCGGGCAAAATCTGAAGTTCGACATGAGCCTGCTGGCGCGTTACGGCATCGAGATGCGCGGCATCGCCTACGACACCATGCTGGAGTCCTATGTGCTGGACAGCGTCGGCGGCCGTCATGATATGGACAGCCTGGCCGATCGTTATCTTGGCCACAAAACCATCACCTTCGAAGAGATCGCCGGCAAGGGCAAGAACCAGCTGACGTTCAATCAGATCGCGCTTGAGCAGGCGGCGCCATACGCTGCCGAAGACGCCGATGTCACGCTGCAGCTGCATCTGGCGATGTGGCCGCAGCTGAAACAGAGCGCGGAACTGCTGACGGTGTTCAACGAGATTGAAATGCCGCTGCTGCCGGTGCTGTCGCATATCGAACGCACCGGGGTGCTGATCGATCCGGCCATTTTATCGGCCCACTCCCAGGAGCTGGCCAAGCGTCTGGCTGAGCTGGAGGCGCAGGCCCACGAGCTGGCGGAAGAGCCGTTCAACCTGGCGTCGACCAAGCAGCTGCAGGCTATCTTGTACGAAAAACAAAAGCTGCCGGTGCTGAAGAAAACTCCGGGCGGGGCGCCATCCACCAACGAAGAAGTGCTGGCCGAGCTGGCGCTCGACTACCCGCTGCCGAAGGTGATTCTGGAATACCGCGGTTTGGCGAAGCTGAAGACCACCTATACCGACAAGCTGCCGCTGATGATCAATCCGGTCAGCGGGCGGGTGCATACCTCGTATCATCAGGCGGTGACCGCCACCGGCCGTCTCTCCTCGAGCGATCCGAACCTGCAGAACATCCCGGTGCGCAACGAAGAAGGGCGGCGCATTCGCCAGGCCTTTATTGCGCCGGAAGGCTACCGCATTGTCGCGGCCGACTACTCGCAGATCGAGCTGCGCATCATGGCGCATCTGTCTCAGGATGAAGGGCTGCTGAAGGCCTTCGCCGAAGGGAAAGACATTCACCGCGCCACGGCGTCGGAAGTTTTCGGCGTGCCGTTGGATAAAGTGACCGGCGAGCAGCGCCGCAGCGCCAAGGCGATTAACTTTGGTTTGATTTACGGCATGAGCGCCTTCGGCCTGGCGCGTCAGCTGGGGATCCCGCGTGGGGAAGCCCAGCGCTATATGGATCTCTACTTCGAACGTTACCCGGGCGTGCTGGATTACATGGAGCGCACCCGTCAGCAGGCTTCCGAGCAGGGCTATGTCAGCACGCTGGACGGCCGCCGTCTGTATCTGCCGGACGTCCGCTCCAGCAACGCCATGCGCCGCAAGGCGGCCGAGCGCGCCGCCATCAACGCCCCGATGCAGGGCACGGCGGCCGATATCATCAAGCGTGCGATGATCGAGGTCGACGCCTGGCTGCAGGGGCAGGAGAAGCCGTTGGTGCGCGCGATCATGCAGGTGCACGATGAATTGGTGTTCGAGGTGCACGAGTCGGTGATCGACGAAGCCAGCCAACGTATCCGCCAACTGATGGAAGGCAGCATGACGCTGGCGGTGCCGCTGAAGGTCGATGTGGGCGTCGGCATGAACTGGGATGAGGCGCACTGATCGCCGGGTTATCGCCGTATGCGCTAACTGGCGAGAAGCTAAGCACTTTTCGTAATTAAGCTACAAGATGCGGCGATAGTTTCCCCAACTTCGCCGTTCTTGCGTCTCAAATTGTGTAAGTAAACTACAAAAAATTCTTTTGCCCTGCGAAAAAATGATGTAGAGTTACAGGCGTAGGGTACAGAGGTAAGATGTTCTATCTTTCAGACCTTTTACTTCACGTAATCGGATTTGGCTGAATATTTAGCCGCCCCAGTCAGTATTGACTGGGGCGTTTTTTATTGTAAAAACAGCAGCAAACCATACGTTTTTCCTATCGCTCAGCCCCGACTTTCATTTCAACTTCCGCTCCCTCAATCCGCGTAATTCGGCGAAACAAGCCCGTTTTGGCGATAAGTCTTTATGATGGCTTTATTTCAAAAATGTAATTAGATAACGAAAAATCCCGCCTGCGGCCGATCTGCGGGCATAAAAAAGCCGATGCGGCGAGGCATCGGCTCAAACGTGCGATCAGGGCCTATTCGCCGATGTCTTCTTCCGGCAGCACTTCCGGCGGGATCTCGTTAAACCAGGTGTCCAGCTTCTGGCGCAGCTTGTCGACGCCGATCTTTTTCAGCGATGAGAAGGCTTCGACCTGGATATCCCCCATAAACGGCAGCACCGCTTCACGCACCATGTTGAGCTGCGCCTTGCGTGCGCCGGAGGCCAGCTTGTCGGCCTTGGTCAGCAACACCAGTACCGGCGTGCCGACGTCGACCGCCCACTGGATCATCTGTTGGTCGAGATCTTTCAGCGGATGGCGGATATCCATCAGCACCACCAGCCCTTTCAGGCTGTTGCGCATCTGCAGGTATTCGCCCAGCGCGCGTTGCCATTTGCGCTTCATTTCTTCCGGCACTTCGGCGTAGCCATAACCCGGCAGGTCGACCAGACGAATGCCGTCTTCCACTTCGAACAGGTTAATCAGCTGGGTGCGCCCCGGCGTCTTACTGGTGCGCGCCAGGCTTTTTTGGTTGGTCAGCGTATTCAGCGCGCTGGATTTACCGGCGTTGGAACGGCCGGCAAAGGCGACTTCAATTCCTGCATCCCCCGGAAGATGGCGAATATCGGGTGCGCTGGTGACGAAATGGGTCACATGATAGTTGTAGTTCTTGCTGGTCAAAATTTTTCGTCTCCGTGAGGATGGCTAACTGGTTGGCGATTATAACTGCATCAGCGGTAAAAATGGCGTGTTTCTCCGTTTTTAAGCGGCGGGGCGCGATAAAACGACGGTTAAGCCGCTCGTACGTTGTGAGACATTTGCCATTCGAATCGCGGGTAATGTCGCTTTATTCGAAAGCGATATTTATTTTTCTTTTTTAAAAACAATGTGTTGTTTTTTCGTTGTGTGGAAATGTCAGTCAAATCGGCCTCTGGTGCCTTGAGCCTTCGCAACAATAACGTAAAGTACTCGTTAACGCAGGGTTGCGCAGGATTAGGGAACATCCGGGAAGGATGACAAATCTCAGGGAATGCACAGGGCGTGCAATGAGTGCCAGGATGAACGCAAAAGGAAGTGACCCTTTCGCACCGGAATAGGCGGCAGGCACATTGGATGGTGAAGTATCGGCAGTTTGGATGCCCGCAGGAAGCGCGCTCGGGAAGAGCGGATGCGAATGGATTGCGCCATGGACGATTTTCCTTTCAGGATGAAGGACGTAGTGGCAGGGAATGCGGTTATAGCAGAAGGAAAAACCGGGATGTTGCATGTACGCAAGGAGCGCGTAACAGGAATACCCTTCGCAAGAAGGTGCGAAATAGGCGGCAGGTTTAACCTGCCGCCTTTTTTCTTTGTCCGCTTTCTGCTAGATTCCGCCGCAATTCTATACTGAATCTACATACCTAAGAGCACACGCTATGAACCAGCCATCAAAAGCACCTCGCGGCAGCGCGGCGAAGTCAAAAACGAAAAAGAAAAGCCGTATGGAGCTCGATCAGGAAGCGCGTGAGCGCAAACGCCTGAAAAAACGCCGCGGCCACGCTTCCGGTTCGCGCACTCAGGTCGAGTCCGGCAGCCAGAAAAACAAATCGGCGGCGGAAGCCAAAGATCCGCGTATCGGCAGTAAAGTGCCGGTTGCGCTGGTGGTCGACGAAACCAAAGTGAAGGCCAAACCGCAGCCGAAGCCAAAGGCCGAAGCGAAACCGCGCCTGTCGCCGGAAGAAGAGCTGGCGAAGCTGGAAAATGACGAACGTCTGAACGCGCTGCTGGATCGCATCGACGATGGCGAAACGCTGAACGCGCAAGAGCAGGCGTATGTCGACAAGACGCTGGATCGCATCGATGTGCTGATGGACGTGCTGGGCATCGAGCTGGGCGATGAAGACGACGAGGAAGAAGAGGAGAAGCAGGAAGATATTCTGAAGCTGCTGAAAGGCGGCAACCCGAAGGACGCTTTTTAACGCGCCATGTGGCTGATCCCGACAATAGCCCTACTCTTGATGTGTTATCTGCTGTGGTTATTCGGTAAACTATGGCGGCTGTCTAAGCGCAAAGCGCGTTTTCGCAGCGCTTCCGTGGCCAGACAGCGCAGACAACCGCCTCTCTCCCGGCCCGGTAGAAAAAGATATCGGAAGGAGTGAGCATGTCAGAGCAGACGATTGTCTGGGATTTGGCCCTGATCCAAAAATATAACTACTCAGGGCCGCGTTATACCTCATACCCCACGGCGCTGGAGTTTAACCAGCGCTACGACGAAGCGGCGTTTCAACGCGCCGCGGCGCGCTACCCTGAGCGCCCGCTGTCGCTGTACGTGCATATCCCTTTCTGCCATAAGCTGTGCTACTTCTGCGGCTGCAACAAACTGGTGACGCGTCAGACGCACAAGGCCGATGAATACCTGAATGTCCTGGCGCAAGAGATCGCCAGCCGTGCGCCGCTGTTCGCCGGCCGCAAGGTCGGTCAGATGCATTGGGGCGGCGGTACGCCAACCTATCTGGACAAAGCGCAAATCAGCCGGCTGGTGGCGCTGCTGCGCGAACATTTTGATTTTCTGCCCGATGCGGAGATGTCGATCGAAGTCGATCCGCGCGAGATAGCGCTGGATGTGCTCGATCATTTACGCGCCGAAGGCTTTAACCGCCTGAGCATGGGGGTGCAGGATTTCAACAAGCAGGTGCAGGCGTTGGTCAACCGCGAGCAGGATGAAGCCTTTATCTTCGCCCTGATCGAGCGGGCCAAAGTGTTGGGCTTTCGCTCGACCAATATCGATCTGATCTACGGCCTGCCGAAACAGACGCCGGAAAGCTTCGCCTTCACGCTGCAGCGGGTGGCTGAACTGAATCCCGATCGCCTCAGCGTGTTCAACTACGCGCATATGCCGAATTTATTCGCCGCCCAGCGCAAAATCAAAGACGCCGATCTGCCCAGCGCGCAGCAGAAGCTGGATATCCTGCAGCAGAGCATCGCGTTCCTGACTGACGCCGGCTATCAGTTTATCGGCATGGATCACTTTGCACGCCCGGACGATGAGCTGGCGATTGCGCAACGCGAAGGCAAGCTGCACCGCAATTTCCAGGGCTACACCACCCAGGGCGACAGCGATCTGCTGGGGTTGGGCGTGTCGGCCATCAGCATGCTTGGCGACAGCTATGCGCAGAACCAGAAAGAGCTGAAGCGTTACTATGAGAGCGTACCGGCGCAGGGCAACGCCCTGTGGCGCGGGTTGGCGCTGACGGACGACGATTGCCTGCGGCGCGATCTGATCAAAACGTTGATCTGCAACTTCCGGTTGGCGTATCAGCCACTTGAACGGCAATACGGCATCGATTTCACCGCTTACTTCGCCGAAGACCTGCAGCTGCTGGCGCCGTTTGAACGCGATGGGCTGGTGGAGCGCGACGAGCAAGGCATTCGCGTCACGCCGCGCGGGCGGTTGCTGATCCGCAATATCTGCATGTGCTTCGACCGTTATCTGCGGCAACAGGCGCGCAGCCAGCAGTTCTCTCGGGTGATCTGAGGATGAAAAAACAGCCGCTGATGCGGCTGTTTTTTTAACTGAAGAAGTTAATCAGCGCGGCGCACAACACCGCGGCGACCGCCGCCTGCGGGGTGTGGCTGGCGGCGGAGCCCAGCTCCGCGCCCTGAGAAATGAACACGATGAATGAGTCCAGCATCGTCAACCTCCAGAGTGTGCGACACGATCATACTGCGCCCGCACCGGCTGTAAAGTCTGCGGTTGGCGTTTTTTTGTGCGCTGGGCTGCGTTTTTTATCATCAACCTCAGCGCCTATTCCATGCCCAGTTCTTTGAGCTTGCGGGTCAGGGTATTGCGGCCCCAGCCCAGCAGGCGTGCGGCTTCCTGTTTGTGCCCCTGGGTGTGACGCAAGGCGGTGGTGAGCAGTGTACGCTCCATCTCCGGCTGCGCTTCCGACAGCAGATTTTGATGACCGGAACGCAGCGCGCGATCGGCCCACTGCGCCAGCAGCGTGGCCCAGCTGTCCGGCAGGCTGTGGCTGGGGCTCTCCGGTGCGGCGGTTTCGAACAGTTCGCTCGGCAGATCCTGAATCAGCACCTCTTGCCCGGCGGCCATCACCGTCAGCCAGCGGCAGGTATTCTCCAGCTGGCGCACGTTCCCCGGCCAAGGCAGGCGGGTCAGCGCGGTTTCGGTTTCCGGATGCAGGTTCTTGGCCTCTACGCCCAGCTCCTTGGCGGCGATCTGCAGGAAGTGGCGCGCCAGCCGCGGGATGTCTTCCCGACGCTCGCGCAGCGGCGGCAGGTGTACGCGGATCACGTTCAGGCGGTGGAACAGATCCTCGCGGAACTTGCCTTCCTGTACCCGCAATTCCAGGTTCTGGTGCGTGGCGGCGATGATGCGCACGTCGACCTTCACCGGCGCATAGCCGCCGACCCGGTAAAACTGGCCGTCCGCCAGCACCCGCAGCAGGCGCGTTTGCACGTCGAGCGGCATATCGCCGATCTCGTCGAGGAACAGCGTGCCGCCGTCGGCCTGTTCAAAGCGTCCCTGACGGATTTGGTTCGCGCCGGTGAAGGCGCCTTTCTCGTGGCCGAACAGCTCGGACTCGATCAGATCCTTGGGAATAGCGGCCATGTTCAGGGCGATGAACGGCGACTTGGCGCGCGGGCTGTGGCGGTGCAGCGCATGCGCCACCAGCTCTTTGCCAGTGCCGGATTCGCCGTTGATCAGCACGCTGATCGACGAACGTGACAGCCGGCCGATGATGCGAAACACGTCCTGCATCGCCGGCGCTTCGCCGATGATGTCCGCCGCCGGATCGCTGGCCGGCTGGCTGCGCACCGGCTGCTGCTGCTCTTGATAATGGCTGATGGCGCGCTCGACCAGCGCCACCGCTTCGTCGATGTCGAACGGTTTCGGCAGGTAGTCGAAGGCCCCTTGCTGATAGGCGCTGACGGCCGCATCCAAATCCGAATGCGCGGTCATGATGATCACCGGCAGCATCGGGTGGCGCTGTTTGATCTGCTTGAGCAGCGCCAGACCATCGATGCCCGGCATGCGGATATCGGACAGCAACACGTCGGGAGTTTGCGTGGCCAAGGCTTCCAGCACGTCATTGCCGCCTTCGAAGGTGGCGCAGCTCATGCCCGCGCCGGTGAGCGCGCGCTCAAGCACCCAGCGGATGGAGCTATCGTCATCGACGATCCAGACTATCCCTCGTTGCATTGCAAACCTCACTGACGAATGGGCAGGTAGACCGAGAATTCGGTATGACCTGGCCAACTGTTGAACTCAATTTTTCCGCAATGCTGATCGATCAGATTGCGGGCGATGGATAATCCCAGGCCGGTACCGCCTTCACGGCCGCTGACCATCGGGTAGAACAGCGTGTCCTGCAGCTGCGCCGGCACGCCGGGGCCGTCGTCTTCGACATCGATACGCGCCGCCAGGCGATAGCGGGTGCCGTGCAACGTTATCTGAAACGCGGTGCGGGTGCGCAGCGTAATGGTGCCGCCCGCCTCGCCCAAGGCCTGCAGCGCATTGCGGGTGATGTTCAGCAGCACCTGTTCTATCTGATCCGGGTCGTGGGCCATTTCCGGCAGGCTGGGATCGTAGTCGCGCACCAGCGTGACGTTATCCGGCATTTCCAGCGACACCAGCTGGCAGACGCGCTCCGCGACCTGATGGATGCTCTGGGTGATGTGCTGACCGGGGCGCTGCGGCCCGAGCAGACGATCCACCAGATTGCGCAGCCGATCGGCCTGCTCAATGATCACCTTGGTGTATTCGGTCAGCGCCGGATCGGGCAGCGCTTTGGCCAGCAGCTGTGCCGCGCCGCGCAGGCCGCCCAGCGGGTTTTTAATCTCGTGCGCCAAACCGCGTACCAGATCGCGGGCGGCCACCTGTTGGGCATGCTGCAGCTGTTCCTGGCTCAGGCGGCGCTGATTGTCCATCGGCGCCAGCTCGACCAGGATATAGCCTTCCGGCAGCGCCTGAGCGGTCAGGGAAAGAATATGCGCGCGGCCATCGACCACCAGGGTCACTTCGTTGTCGGTGAAGCCCTGACCGGCGCGCAGGCTTTCACGCATCAGAGAGACGTTCAGCGAAAAATAGCCGAGCAGATCGGGCAGCGGCGTGCCGAACAGCTTGCGGGAGCTTTGCGCCAGCAGCTGCTGTGCCGCAGGGTTGGCGTAGTGAACCGCCAGTGAGTCATCCAACAGCAGGATGCTGTTGATGAGTGAATTGAGGATCTGCCCAGCATCGGGCAGCTTGCCAGTTGCCATACAGCAGACTCCTGCACCTTTTTAGTGCATCTATCCTACTCCATCCGGGATCGGCGCGGTATGGAATAGTTTTGCAGAAAATACGGTGGAGAAAAAAACCCATCCGAAGATGGGCTGAAAGTTTCCACGGCAACAAAAAAGCGATAACAAAAATTGTGGGCGCCGTCCGCCTTTGCAGACGGCGCGGGTAGGGCTTAGACGCTGTAGTACAGTTCGAACTCGACCGGGTGTGGCGTCATGCGAACGCGGTCCATCTCTTCTTTGCGCAGTTCGATGTAGGCATCGATCGCATCGTCGGTGAATACGCCGCCGCGGGTCAGGAACTCGCGGTCTTCGTTCAGCGCGGCCATCGCTTCGTCCAGCGAGCCGGCCACTTTTGGGATCTCGGCTTCTTCTTCCGGCGGCAGGTCGTACAGGTTTTTGTCCATGGCGTCGCCAGGGTGGATCTTGTTGATGATGCCGTCCAGGCCGGCCATCAGCAGTGCGGCGAAGCACAGGTATGGGTTAGCCGCCGGATCCGGGAAGCGGGCTTCGATGCGGCGCGCTTTCGGGCTGGCGACCACCGGGATGCGGATGGACGCGGAGCGGTTACGGGCGGAGTAGGCCAGCATCACCGGCGCTTCGTAGCCCGGCACCAGACGTTTGTACGAGTTGGTGGTCGGGTTTGCCAACGCGTTGATCGCCTTGGCGTGCTTGATGATGCCGCCGATGTAGAACAGCGCGGTTTCAGACAGGCCGCCGTATTTGTCGCCGGCGAACAGGTTGGTGCCGTTCTTGGACAGCGACATGTGGCAGTGCATGCCGGAACCGTTGTCGCCGAACATGGGTTTCGGCATGAAGGTCGCGGTTTTACCGAAGGCGTGCGCCACGTTGTGCACCACGTACTTGTAGATCTGAATTTCGTCGGCTTTCTTGGTCATGGTGTTGAAGCGGGTCGCCACTTCGTTCTGACCGGCGGTCGCCACTTCGTGGTGGTGCGCTTCAACCACCAGGCCCATCTCTTCCATGGTCAGACACATGGTGGAACGCAGATCCTGCGAAGAGTCGACCGGTGGAACCGGGAAATAACCGCCTTTCACGGCCGGACGGTGGCCTTTGTTGCCGCCGTCGTATTTTGTGCCGGAGTTCCAGGCGCCTTCGATGTCGTCGATGGCCACGTGGGAACCGCGGATGCTGCTGCCGAAGCGGATGTCGTCGAACAGGAAGAACTCAGGCTCTGGCCCGAACAGCACGGTGTCCGCGATGCCGGAGGAGCGCAGGAAGTCTTCGGCGCGTTTGGAGATGGAGCGCGGGTCGCGATCGTAGCCTTGCATGGTGCCCGGCTCGAGAATGTCGCAGCGAATGATCAGCGTAGGTTCTTCGAAGAACGGATCCAGAACCGCCGTGCTGGCATCCGGCATCAGTACCATGTCAGATTCGTTGATGCCCTTCCAACCACCGATAGAGGAGCCGTCAAACATTTTGCCTTCTTCGAAGAAGTCGGCGTTTACCTGATGAGCCGGGATAGTCACGTGCTGTTCCTTACCCTTGGTGTCAGTGAAACGCAGGTCTACGAATTTCACTTCATGCTCATTCAGCATCGTCAAAACGTGTTCAGCGGACATACTTAACTCTCCCGGTTTATCATTGTCGTCGTCGTGGAACGAATCTGTGGAACTGGCTTTTTTTCGCCTTGAAAAGACTAAAGCGAAAAGCGTGCCAACTTTTTAAAAAGGCTTTCATCGCCTTTCTGCGCGGGTTTTACCCAGACACAGTATGCACCATCAGCGATAGTTTGCACTGTTATGGTGCAATAAGCGTGGGGGTGGGCACTGAAATGGTGCAAAAGTGCAACGATTGCGGCTTTTTGCACCGTGAAAGGGATCACAAACTGACCGGTACGCGGTTGTTTATAAGAGATGGTTCTGATCTTGTTTAGTCCCTCGCTTAATACGTGTACAATAGCGCGCTATTTCTAATGCCCGAGGCAAAGCTGTGATCGAAAATTTGCGTAACATCGCCATTATTGCCCACGTTGACCATGGTAAAACCACCCTGGTTGACAAGCTGCTGCAACAATCCGGTACTTTCGGAGAGCGTGCGGAAGCCACCGAACGCGTAATGGACTCCAACGATTTGGAGAAAGAGCGTGGGATTACCATCCTCGCAAAAAACACCGCCATTAATTGGAATGGTTACCGCATCAACATCGTGGATACCCCAGGACACGCCGACTTCGGCGGTGAGGTAGAGCGCGTGATGTCGATGGTTGACTCGGTGCTGCTGGTTGTGGATGCAATGGATGGCCCTATGCCGCAAACCCGCTTCGTGACCAAAAAGGCGTTCGCCAACGGTCTGAAGCCGATCGTGGTAATCAACAAGGTTGACCGCCCTGGCGCGCGCCCTGACTGGGTTGTGGATCAGGTGTTCGACCTGTTCGTGAACCTCGACGCGACCGACGAGCAGCTCGACTTCCCGATCATCTACGCTTCTGCGCTGAACGGCATCGCCGGCGTCGACCACACCGACATGGCGGAAGACATGACCCCGCTGTATCAGGCGATCGTCGACCACGTGTCTGCGCCGCAGGTTGAGCTGGAAGCGCCATTCCAGATGCAGATCTCCCAGTTGGACTACAACAACTACCTGGGCGTTATCGGCATCGGCCGCATCAAGCGCGGTAAAGTGAAGCCGAACCAGCAGGTCACCATCATCGACAGCGAAGGTAAAACTCGCAACGGTAAAGTGGGTAAAGTGCTGGGTCACCTGGGTCTGGAGCGTATCGACAGCACCCTGGCGGAAGCGGGCGACATCATCGCCATCACCGGCCTGGGCGAGCTGAACATCTCCGACACCATCTGCGACACCAACGCCGTAGAAGCGCTGCCGGCGCTGTCCGTCGACGAACCGACCGTAACCATGTTCTTCAACGTCAACACCTCGCCGTTCTGCGGTAAAGAAGGTAAGTACGTGACGTCGCGTCAGATCCTTGACCGTCTGAACAAAGAGCTGGTGCACAACGTGGCGCTGCGCGTTGAAGAAACCGACGATGCTGACGCCTTCCGCGTATCCGGTCGTGGCGAGCTGCACCTGTCGGTGCTGATCGAAAACATGCGCCGTGAAGGTTTCGAGCTGGCGGTTTCCCGTCCGAAAGTTATCTTCCGCGAAATCGATGGCCGTAAGCAGGAGCCATTCGAGAACGTGACGCTGGATATCGAAGAGCAGCATCAGGGTTCCGTGATGCAGGCGATGGGTGAGCGTAAAGCCGACCTGAAAAACATGGATCCGGACGGTAAGGGCCGCGTACGTCTCGACTACGTGATCCCAAGCCGCGGTCTGATCGGCTTCCGTAACGAATTCATGACCATGACTTCGGGTACCGGTCTGCTGTACTCCACCTTCAGCCACTACGACGACGTGCGTCCGGGCGAAGTGGGCCAGCGTCAGAACGGCGTGCTGATCTCCAACGGCCAGGGCAAAGCGGTCGCGTTCGCGCTGTTCGGCCTGCAGGATCGCGGCAAGCTGTTCCTGGGCCACGGTGCGGAAGTGTATGAAGGCCAGATCATCGGTATTCACTCACGTTCCAACGACCTGACCGTAAACTGCCTGACCGGTAAGAAGCTGACCAACATGCGTGCTTCCGGTACCGACGAAGCGACTACCCTGGTTCCGGCCATCAAAATGACCCTGGAGCAAGCTCTGGAGTTCATCGATGACGACGAACTGGTAGAAGTGACGCCAACCTCGATCCGTATCCGTAAGCGTCACCTGACGGAAAACGATCGTAAGCGTGCCAGCCGCGGTCCAAAAGACGCTTAATCACTGATTGAGTGTCTCATGCTTAGGGCGCGGCTCTCGCGCCCTGAGTTTTTTCCTCTGTTGTTCCCCGTTTGTGCGGCGCGCTATGCGCTTTTCCGTTCGCTCCCTGTTCAGCTGTTCCTTTTCCCGCTACAGTGAAATCTCACCGGCCCATCAGGAGAGGACTATGCTGTATATCTTTGATTTAGGTAATGTGATCGTCGATATCGATTTCAAGCGTGTGCTGGGCGTGTGGAGCAATTTGAGCGGCACGCCGTTGGCGGTGTTGTCCGATCGTTTCACCATGGGTGAGGTGTTCCAGCAGCATGAGCGCGGTGAAATCAGCGATGAAGACTTCGCCGGCAAACTGTGCGATGAAATGGGCATCGCGCTCAGCTTTGAGCAGTTCGCCACCGGTTGGCAGGCGGTATTCGTCGCGCTGCGCCCGGAGGTGATCGACATCATGCAGCGCCTGCGCAAAGAAGGTCACCGGGTGGTGGTGCTGTCGAACACCAACCGTCTGCACTGCAATTACTGGCCGCAGCACTATCCTGAAGTGGCCGCCGCCGCCGATCATCTCTATTTGTCGCAAGATCTCGGCATGCGCAAACCTGAAGCTGACATCTACCGGCATGTGCTGGCTGCGGAAAACACCGCCGCCGCCGACGTGGTGTTCTTTGACGATCACCCGGCGAACGTCCTCGCCGCGCAGGCGCTGGGGATCAAGACGGTGCACGTCACCGATCGCGACGTGGTGCCGGCCTATTTTGCTCAATGAGCGCAGGGCGCGTTAAGCTTAAGGCGTATCAACGGACATCAAGGAGTGACCATGTCGTTTTTCCGCCGCAAGAAGCTGCCTTCTGCGATTAAGCCAAGCGTCACCTTCGGACGGCTGCTGTACCAACGCATCGACCACGATGGCCTGACGATGTTGGCGGGCCATCTCGCCTACGTTTCCCTGCTGTCGCTGGTGCCGCTGGTCACCGTGGTGTTCGCGCTGTTCGCCGCTTTCCCGATGTTTTCCGACATCAGCGAACAGCTGAAGAGCTTCATCTTTTCCAATTTCGTGCCAGCCGCCGGCAACGTGATCCAGAACTACCTGGAACAGTTCGTCGCCAATTCCAACAAGATGACCGCCGTCGGCACCTGCGGGCTGATCGTTACCGCGTTGCTGTTGATCTCCTCGGTGGACAGCGTGCTGAACACCATCTGGCGCAGCAAGAACAAACGGCCGATCGTCTTCTCCTTCGCCGTGTACTGGATGGTGCTGACGCTGGGGCCGCTGCTGGTGGGCGCCAGCATGGCCATCAGTTCCTACCTGCTGTCGCTCAACTGGCTGGCGCAGACCGGCGTCAACGGCCTGGTGGATCAGGTGCTGCGCATCTTTCCGCTGATTTTGTCGTGCACCTCCTTCTGGCTGCTGTATTGCATCGTGCCGACGGTGCGCGTGCCGCCCAAAGACGCGCTGATTGGCGCGGTGGTGGCCGGATTGCTGTTCGAACTGGGCAAGAAGGGATTCGCGCTGTACGTCACCATGTTCCCCTCCTATCAGCTGATTTACGGCGTGCTGGCGGTGATCCCGATTTTATTCCTGTGGGTCTACTGGAGCTGGTGTATCGTGTTACTCGGCGCGGAAATCACCGTGACCATCGGCGAATACCGCGACTACCGCCGGCAGAAGGCGGAGCAACAGGAACAAAAACCAGAAGGGCAGCAGGAATGATTGCGTTGATTCAACGGGTGTTAAACGCCAGCGTCACGGTAGGTGGCGAGACGGTAGGCAAGATTGGCCCCGGTTTGTTAGTGTTATTGGGCGTGGAGCAGGGCGATAACGAGCAAAAAGCGCAGCGCCTGTGCGAACGCGTGTTGGGATACCGCATTTTCGGCGACGAGAACGACAAGATGAACCTCAACGTCCAGCAGGCCGGGGGCAGCGTGCTGGTCGTCTCGCAGTTCACCCTGGTGGCGGACACCCAGAAGGGCATGCGGCCCAGCTTCTCGCGCGGCGCCGCGCCTTTGGTCGCCGATCGGTTGTATCAATATTTTGTTGGCCAGTGCCGCGAACGCGGCGTAGAGACCCAGACCGGCGAGTTCGCCGCCGACATGCAGGTGGCGCTGGTCAACGATGGTCCGGTGACATTCTGGCTACAGGTCTAAGCATTCGGAGAACAGGCGTCTATGTATCACCTACGAGTACCCGTAACAGAGCAAGAACTGAAGGAGTATTACCAGTTTCGCTGGGAAATGCTGCGCAAGCCGCTGCACCAGCCGGTGGGTTCGGAAAAGGATGCCTATGACGCCATGGCCCATCACCAAATGGTGGTGGACGAGGCCGGTAAAATCGTCGCCATCGGGCGGCTGTACATCAATGCCGACAACGAGGCGGCGATCCGTTTTCTGGCGGTAGATCCGACGCTGCAGGATAAAGGGCTGGGGACGCTGGTGGCGATGACGCTGGAGTCCGTCGCGCGGCAGGAAGGCGTGAAGCGGGTGGTGTGCAGCGCCCGTGAAGACGCGGTGGATTTCTTCGCCAAACTGGGCTTCGTCAATCAGGGCGAGATCACCGCGCCGCAGACCACCCCGATCCGTCACTTTTTGATGATCAAACCGGTGGCGACGCTGGACGATATCCTGCATCGCCCCGATTGGTGCGGCCAATTGCAGCAGGCCTGGTATGAACACATCCCGCTGAGCGAAAAGATGGGCGTGCGCATCAGCCAATACACCGGCCAGCGCTTCGTCACCACCATGCCGGAGATCGGCAACCAGAATCCGCACCATACGCTGTTTGCCGGCAGCCTGTTCTCACTGGCGACGCTGACCGCCTGGGGGCTGATTTGGCTGCTGCTGCGCGAGCGCCATCTGGGCGGCACCATCATTCTGGCGGACGCGCACATTCGCTACAGCAAACCGATTACCGGCAGGCCGCGGGCGGTGGCGGATCTCGGCTCGCTGAGCGGCGATTTGGCGCGTCTGGCGCGTGGCCGCCGCGCGCGCGTACACGCCGAAGTGCATCTGTTCGGTGACGAGGACAAGGGCGCAGTGTTCGAAGGTACCTATATGGTGTTGCCGGCCGAGCCGGATGTACCGTTGGATCAGGGCGGCTCTGAAGCGCTGGAGGAGTAAGGCGGCGGCCCTGCCCTGAGGGCGGGCCGCGCAGTGCACTACGGCAGTTGTTGGTTCACCGCTTGGCCGTCGCCGGCGGTGGCCTGCAGATTGCCTTTCAATGAGGCCTTGAACGGCCCATCGCTGTTCAGCAGCCCTTTCAACTGCAGCTCAAGGTTGCCGTCACCCGTCAGCGGCACCGGCTGCCATCCCCATTGCTGCAAGGTGTTGATCGGTACCGAACGGCCGTGCAGCGTCAACTGGAACGGCTTGCCCGGCAGCTGATCGACGGTCGCTTTGGCCTCAAGCAACCCATTGGGCATAAAGGCGCTGAGCTCGGTGACGGCGATCTGGTTGGCGTCGGCGTTCAGCGCCAGCGAAGGGCGTCGCACGTCGATTTTGTTGAAGGTGGCCTCGCTGCCGTTCAGGTTCAGCGAACCGGACCAAATGCCCCACTGGTGGTCGCGCGCCAGCAGCAGGTTGCTGCCGTAACCGTCCAGCGCGGTGATCTGGAACGGGAATGCCGGGTTGATATCGATAATCAGATTGCGGTTGGTGGTCAGCTTGGTGACGTACACCTCCGCCAGCCAGTCCGGCAGCGGTTTCAGCCACAGCTCGCGCCAGTCGATCGGTAGGGTGTACTCCAGCGCCGCCATGGCCACTTCATCCAGCTGCAGGCGTTTGCCGGCGCGCAGCCAGTTGCCGGAGGTGCGTAGCAGCCCGCCTTCCCAGCGGGTGGTGAACTGCTGAATGGCGATGCCGGCGGAAGAGAGCCGCAGGGTGGCGATCGGATCGATCAGGTGGAAACCGCCGTTGACCACGTCGCCGGCGTTGAAGTTGAGCGAGCCGTCTTCACTGCGCCAGTCGCCTTTTTCGACGCTGACGTTTTGCAGCGACAGGTCGAGATCGTTAACCGCCCACGCCTTGCCTTCCAGGCGCGCATCGATCAGATCGAAACGCTTGAGGGTGACCGGCGGCAGAGCGGTGAAGCGCCGCATGAATTCCGCCAACGTCATCGGGGTCTGCATGCGCACGCCGCTCAGCCGCAGGCGATCCACCTGCCAGCTGCCGTCGGTGGCGCGGCTGGCCACGCCGGTCAGGTCGCCCTGCGCCAGATCGGCGCCGAAGTTGTTCAACAGCAGCTGGCCTTGTTTTTGCTCCCCCTGCACCAACACCTTCGAGGCGGGGATGCCGTTCAGCGTCATCGAACCGGCGCTGAACTGGAACTGGTTGTTGTCCCCCAGCAGATGGCCGGCCAGCGGGCGCCACGGCGTGATGCCGGCATTGACCTGCTGCGCGTTGAGCTGCCACTCGCTATCGTTGGACTGCAGCGCCATGTTGCTCAGTTGCAGCACGTCGGCCTGTACGGGCAGCGCAACAGCCTGTGGCTGCACGTTCAGCGTGCCGTCGCGCAGCGTGACGCTGTAAAAATAGCGCGGTTCGGTGATTTGGCGCAGGCTGAGGCCGAGATCGACGCGTTTGGCGACCAGCGCCTGAGGTTGGCCGCTGCGCGCCAGCTGCACGTCTTCCAGACCGATCTGGCCCGGCTGATTCCACGAGTGGGTGATTTTTCCTATCGACAGGCGGTATTCGCTGTTGTCGCTGATCCAGGCGCTCAGACGGCCTGCCGCCCAGCGGGTTTGCCCCACCAGATACAGCACCACCACCGCCAGCACGATCAGCAGCAGCAACGTCAGCAACAGCTTTCCGATAAATTTCATCGTCTACATCCGCATCGGTCAAAAAAGATACCCTGTTTATGCCGCAATTGGCCGGGCATCTCAAGGGCAATGGTCTGATAGACAATAAAAAACGGCCGCAAGCGGCCGTTTGAACGCCAATGGGCGGGTTACTTTTTCTCGTGTTCCTGCGGGAACACCAGGTTCAGCACGATGGCGGTAATGCCGCCGGCGGCGATACCGGAAGAGAGCAGGGTTTTCAGCCAGTCCGGCGCGAACTGCAGGATCAGCGGCTGCTGGGAGACGCCCATGCCGACGGCCAGCGACAGCGCCATGATCATGATGGCGCGCCGGTTCAGGCGTTCGCGCGACACGATGCGCACGCCGGAGGCGGCGATGGTGCCGAACATCACGATGGTCGCGCCGCCCAGTACCGGCTCGGGGATGTGCTGCACGAAGCCGGCCACCGCCGGGAACAGCCCCAGCGCGATCAGCATCAGCGCCACCACGAAGCCGACGTAGCGGCTGGCGACGCCGGTCAGCTGGATCACGCCGTTGTTCTGGCCGAAGCAGGAGTTGGGGAAGGTGTTGAACACCGCCGACAGCATCGAGTTCAGGCCGTTGGCCAGTACGCCACCTTTCAGACGCTTCATGTACAGCGGCCCGCTAACTGGTTGTTCGGAGACGTCAGAGGTGGCGGTGATGTCGCCGATGGTTTCCAGCGAGGTGACCATAAAGATCAACATCAGCGGCAGCAACAGGTTCCAGTCGAAGCCCAGGCCGTAATAGAGCGGCGTTGGAATGGTAATCGCCGCCGTCGGCGCCGCCGGAGCGTCGGCGGGCAGCATGTCCATCGCCCAGGCCAGCAGGTAGCCTACCGCCATGGCGATCACCAGCGAAGCGACGCGCAGGTAAGGGTTGCGCTGGCGGTTCAGCAGGATGATGACCGCCAGCACCGCGCCGGCCAGCAGCAGGTTTTTCGGCGAGCCAAAGCTGTGGTCGTTCATCGCGGCATAGCCGCCGCCGATCGAGGTCAGGCCGACCTGAATCAGCGACAGGCCGATGATCATCACCACGATGCCGGAAACCAGCGGGGTGATGATGCGGCGCGCCAGATGCAGCACGCGCGACAGCAAAATTTCGGTGCAGGAGGCGACCATCAGGGTGCCGAACAGCGCGGCCATCATGGTCGGCACGTCGGCGCCGCCGTTTTTCAGCGCCAGGCCACCCATGATCAATGGCGAAACGAAGTTGAAGCTGGTGCCCTGAATCGACAGCAGCCCGGAGCCCACCGGCCCCCAGGTTTTGATTTGCAGAATGGAAGCCAGACCGGAAGCGAACAGCGACATGCTGATGATGTGTTGGGTATCCTGCGCCGGCAGACCCAGCGCCTGGCAGATCAGCAGCGCCGGAGTGATCACCGCAACGAACATCGCCAACAGGTGCTGGCCGGCGGCAAACAGCGTTTGCGGCAGCGGCGGGCGGTCTTCGAGGCGATAAATCAGTTCGCTGGCGCGGGGTTCAGAGGCGGTTTGGCGTGCGGCATCAAGCTCGGAGGATGACATGCTCATGGTGTGGCGTTTCCAGATACGGCAAAGCAGGCATTTTAATGCGCCGCCCCGCAAAAGCAAACGGTTGCGCCTAAATATTATGTTGCCGACTTTCCCGTTTATGTCGCATTTTCATTCATTTTTTCTTGTCATCTCAGCGTTTTTTACTTCTAATCCTGCACTCATCAAGTTTAAAAACTACGTGGTTTTCTATAACTTATTATTTTTATTTGGATCTTTTCCCTTACATGGAGTACCTGGATGTTTCATCTTGATACTTATGGCACGTTAGTCGCGGCGACGCTGGTTTTGCTCCTTGGGG
The DNA here is from genome assembly GCF_903970925.1 of Serratia sp. ME47. NCBI lineage: Bacteria > Pseudomonadati > Pseudomonadota > Gammaproteobacteria > Enterobacterales > Yersiniaceae > Serratia > Serratia sp. ME47. Next base: position 24,844 of record NZ_CAJCKE010000016.1, read on the forward strand.
GCAAGTGCGTCAGAAGTATTCCTCTGCTGCGAAAATATACTATTCCCGCTCCCGTCGCCGGCGGTTTGCTGGTGGCCCTCCTGCTGTTAGTCCTGAAAAAATTCGCCAACTGGGAAATCAGCTTTGACATGTCGTTGAAGGATCCGCTGATGCTGGCCTTCTTCGCCACTATCGGCCTGAACGCCAACCTGGCGCGGTTGCGCGCCGGCGGCAAAGCGCTGATGGTATTCCTGTTCGTGGTGTTGGGGCTGCTGCTGGTGCAGAACGCCATCGGCATCGGCATGGCGAAAATGCTGGGGCTGGATCCGTTGATGGGCCTGATCGCCGGTTCGATCACCCTGTCGGGCGGCCACGGCACCGGGGCGGCCTGGAGCAAGCTGTTCATCGAGCGTTACGGCTTTGAAAACGCGACGGAAGTCGCCATGGCCTGCGCCACCTTCGGCCTGGTGCTGGGCGGCCTGATCGGCGGCCCGGTGGCGCGCTATCTGGTTAAACACTCCTCTACGCCGGAAGGCACACCGGAAGACAGCGTGCAGCCGAGCGGCTTCGAGAAGCCGGAAAGTGGCCGCCTTATCACCTCGCTGGTGATGATTGAAACCATCGCCATGATCGCCATTTGTTTGAGCCTGGGGCAACTGATTGCCGGTCTGCTGAGCGGTACGGTGTTTGAACTGCCTAACTTCGTTTGCGTGCTGTTCGTCGGGGTGATCCTCAGTAACACGCTGGCCTTCACCGGTTTCTATACCGTGTTCGAGCGGGCAGTATCGGTGCTGGGCAACGTCAGCCTGTCGCTGTTCCTGGCGATGGCGTTGATGAGCCTGCGCCTGTGGGAGCTGGCTTCGCTGGCGCTGCCGATGCTGGCGATCCTGGCCGTACAGACGCTGGTGATGGCGCTGTACGCGATCTTCGTCACCTACCGGGTGATGGGCAAGAACTACGATGCGGCGGTGCTGGCCGCCGGCCACTGCGGCTTCGGCATGGGCGCCACGCCGACGGCGATCGCCAACATGCAAGCGATCACCGATCGCTTCGGCCCGTCGCACCTGGCATTTCTGGTGGTGCCGATGGTGGGGGCGTTCTTTATCGATATCGCCAACGCCATCGTCATCAAGCTGTATCTGCTGTTGCCGGTGTTCCCGGCGGTGGGGTGATATCGCGAGTCATCATGAGAAGGGCGCCTGCGGCGCCCTTTTTTATGCGTTGGAGTAGCGCGCCTTCTCTGGCAACCAGCGTTCGATCAGCGCCTGGGCGTGTTCCGGGTAGTGCTGATGGAGATGGCGAGCGACGCGCTGCACTTCGGGGATCATCGCCTGGTCGCGCAACAGGTCCGCCACCTTGAATTCGGCGCTGCCGGTCTGGCGGGTGCCGAGCAGCTCGCCCGGGCCGCGGATCTCCAGATCGCGCTGTGCGATGACGAAGCCGTCGTTGCTGTCGCGCAGCACCTGCAGGCGCGTTTGCGCGGTTTTGCTCAGCGGCGTTTTGTACAGCAGCACGCAGTGTGAAGCCACCGCGCCGCGCCCTACGCGGCCGCGCAGCTGGTGCAGCTGCGCCAGGCCCAGCCGTTCCGGGTTTTCAATGATCATCAGGCTGGCGTTCGGCACGTCGACGCCGACTTCGATCACCGTGGTGGCGACCAACAGCTGCAGCTCGCCCTGTTTAAACGCCTGCATCACCGCCTGCTTTTCCTGCGCTTTCATGCGGCCGTGCACCAGCGCCACCTTCAGCTCCGGCAGCGCGGCTTTCAATTCTTCCCAGGTGGCTTCCGCCGCCTGCGCTTCCAGCAGCTCGGACTCTTCGATCAGCGTACACACCCAGTAAGCCTGCCGTCCTTCTTCCAGACAGGCGCTTTTCACCCGTTGAATGATGTCGGCGCGGCGGGTATCGGGAATGGCGACGGTGGTCACCGGCGTACGGCCCGGCGGCAGCTCGTCGATGACCGAGGTATCGAGATCGGCATAGGCGGTCATCGCCAGCGTGCGCGGGATTGGCGTGGCCGTCATGATCAGCTGATGGGCGTGGAAGCCCTGTTCTTCGCCTTTCTCCCACAGCGCCAGCCGCTGATGCACCCCGAAGCGGTGCTGCTCATCAATGATCACCAGCGCCAGGCCGTTGAACTGAACCTGCTCCTGGAAGATGGCGTGGGTGCCGACCACCATCGACACCTGGCCGCTGGCGATGGCTTCCTGCTGCGCGATGCGCGCCTTGCCTTTCTGTTTGCCCGCCAGCCAGCCGACCTCCAGCCCCAGCGGCTCGAACCACTGGCGGAAGTTGTTGGCATGCTGTTCGGCCAGCAGCTCGGTCGGCGCCATCAGCGCCACCTGCTTACCGTGCGCGATGGCGCGCAGCGCCGCCAACGCCGCCACCAGCGTTTTGCCGGAGCCGACGTCGCCCTGCACCAGCCGCATCATCGGGAAGTCTTTTTGCATATCGGCTTCGATGTCGGCCACCACGCGCGTTTGCGCGCCGGTTGGCGAGAACGGCAACTGGGCGAGAAAACGGTTTTTCAGCCGATCGTCCGGCAGCAGCGGCTGCGCCTGATAACTCTGCGCGCCGGCGCGCACCGCCAGCATGCTGAGGTTATGCGCCAGCAGCTCTTCGAGGATCAGACGCTTTTGCGCCGGGTGTTTGCCCAGCTCCAGATCCGCCAGCTGGATGTCCGGCGGCGGGCGATGCAGGGTGTGCAGCGCCTGCGGCAGGCTCATCAGGCCGCTGCTCAGCTCCGGCGGCAGCAGTTCGGCGATGGCGCAGGTATCCAGCAGCTCCAGCGCCTGGTCGGTCAGCTTGCGCAGCGTGGCCTGCCGCACCCCCTCGGTGGTGGGGTAGACCGGCGTCAGCGACTCCTGCAGCTCAACCTCGCTGGTTTCGCCCTGAATACGGTATTCCGGATGGATGATCTCCGCGCCGTGGTTGCCGCGTTTGATCTCGCCGTAGGCGGTCACGCGGCGGCCGGTGGCCAGGCTGTTCTTCATTGCGGCGTTGAAGTTGAAGAACCGCATGGTGAGGATGCCGGTGCCGTCGCTGATCTGGCAGGTCAGCATGCGGCGGCGGCCGAAGCTGATGTCGCTGCGCAGCACTTCCCCTTCTACCGTGGCGTAGATGCCCGGCAGCAGATCGTTGATCGGGTAGAGGCGGGTGCGGTCTTCGTAGCGCAGCGGCAGGTGCAGCAGCAGATCCTGAATGGTGTCGAGGCCAAGCTTGGCCAGTTTGTCCGCCTGGCTGGCGCCAACCCCGGAAAGCGTGGTGAGTGGGACCGCATCCAGCAGGCGGCCTTTCATTTGCGCACCGTCGCCTGCATGGCCGCCCACCATTCGGCGCTGGCGACCACCTGGCCCTGTTCGTCGATCTGCGGACGCGGCAGCCCCTTGCGCTTGGCCACGTTGGCCAGCACCGGATAGCCGCCTTCGAACAGCAGACGCTGCTGCTCTTCTTCGTCCAGCATGCTGTTGTCGCGGCGATACAGGCCGGCGTTTTGCCGCTGGCGCTGCGCCTCATACAGGATCAGCGCCGAAGCCACGGAGACGTTGAGCGATTGCACCATGCCGATCATCGGAATGACGATGTCTTGATCGGCGAGCGCCAGCGCTTCTTCGGTGATGCCGGTTTTTTCCTGGCCGAGCAGCACGCAGGTTGGCCGGGTGTAGTCCACCTCGCGGAAATCGACCGCGCGCGCAGACAGGTTGGTGGCCAGAATTTGCATGCCCTGCGCTTTCAGGTGGCCGACCGCGTCGCCGATGGTGGGATGGGTTTTAACGCTGACCCAGCTGTTGCTGCCGGCGGCGGAGGAAACCAGGGTGCGCATGCGGGTGGTGGGCCACACGGCGTGGACCTGATGCACGCCGACGGCGTCGGCGGTGCGGATAATGGCGGAGACGTTATGCGGTTTGTGCACTTGCTCCAGGCAGACCGTCAAATCCGGCTGCCGGGTCGCGAGCATTTCACAAATCCGCGCATAGCGTTCAGGACTCATAAGCGCTAGTTTCGGTTGCGGTTAACTTTGATCACATCCGGCATGATACGGATTTTACGCATAATGTTTGCCAAATGGATGCGATCGCGGGTGGTCAAGCGGATAAAGGCGCTATAAACCCGACCGTCTTTCTCTTCGGTGTTCAGGCTCTGAATATTGGATTCGGCCGCGTTGATTGCCGCCGTCAGGTTGGCCAGCGCGCCCTGGTGGTTAAACATATCCACCTTGATCTCGGCGATGAACTCCTGCTCGGTCTCTTTATCCCACTCGACCGCCATGAACTTCTCAGGCTCTTTCTGATAGCCGCGAATATTGCGGCAGGATTCATGGTGGATCACCAGCCCTTTGCCCGGGCTGACGTGAGCGATAATCGGGTCGCCCGGAATCGGACGGCAGCACTTGGCGAAGGTGATCAACACGCCGTCGGCGCCCTTGATGGCCAGGTTGCGCACGCCGGAGGTGGAGCCCAGGCTGGACTGATCGCCCTGCAGGTTCTTGGCCACCACTACGCTCATGGCGTTGCCGAGGCCGATTTCCGCCAGCAGATCGTCCAGCGTCGCCAGCTTCATGCGGTCCAGCTCGTGCTGAATGTTTTCCTGCGGGATTTCGGCCAGCTTGCGGCTGCCGCCCAACGCATGGTTGAGCAGACGGCGGCCGAGGCCGACGGAGTCGTCGCGCTTGAGGTTCTTCAACATCTGGCGAATCTTGGCGCGCGCTTTCGAGCTGACCACGAAGTTCAGCCAGGCGGCGTTGGGCCGTGCGCCCGGCGCGGTGATGATCTCGACGGTCTGGCCGCTGGTCAGCGACTGCGACAGCGGGTATGGCTGACGATCGACGCGCGCGCCGACGCAGGCATGGCCGATATCGGTATGCACCGCATAGGCGAAGTCGACAGGCGTGGCGCCGGCGGGCAGCTCGACGATGCGGCCTTCCGGGGTGAAAACGTAAATCTCATCCGGGAACAGATCGGATTTAACGCTCTCGATAAATTCAAACGAACTGCCGGCGCTTTGCTGCAGTTCCAGCAGGCTTTGCATCCAGCGTTGGGCGCGGATCTGCGCCGTGGTGCCGGTTTCGCCCTGTTCTCTTTCTTTGTAAGCCCAGTGCGCGGCCACCCCCATCTCAGCCATCTGATCCATGTCTTCGGTGCGGATTTGCACTTCGACCGGCACGCCGTGCGGGCCAATCAGCGAGGTATGGAGCGATTGGTAGCCGTTGGCCTTGGGAATGGCGATGTAATCTTTGACCCGCCCCGGGCGCGGTTTATACAGGCTGTGCACCTGGCCGAGCACGCGGTAGCAGGTATCGACCTCTTTTACGATCACCCGGAATGCGTAGATATCCATGATGGAATGGAAACGCTGTTCTTTCAGGTGCATCTTGAGGTAGATGGAGTAGAGGTGTTTTTCCCGCCCGCTGACACGGCAGGCGATGCCGGCCTCGGTCAGCCGCCCTTCGATCTCGGAGAGGATTTTTTGAATCATCTCTTTGCGGTTGCCGCGCGCGGCTTTCACCACTTCCTTGATCACGCGATAACGGTTCGGGTACAGCGCCTCGAAGCCCAGCTCTTCCAGCTCGGTTTTCAGGTGATGAATACCCAGACGGTGGGCGAGGGGGCTGTAGATTTCCAGGGTTTCACGCGCGATGCGCCGGCGTTTGTCGGGGCGCAGCGAACCGAGGGTGCGCATGTTGTGCGTACGGTCGGCCAGCTTGATCAGCACGACGCGGATATCCTGCACCATCGCCATGATCATCTTGCGGAAGTTTTCCGCCTGCGCTTCTTTCTTGTCCTGGAACTTCAGCTTGTCGAGCTTGGAGACGCCCTCAACCAGTTCGGCGACGCTCTTGCCGAACAGCTGTTCCATATCTTGATAGGTGGCTGGGGTGTCTTCGATGACGTCGTGCAGCAACGCCGCCATCAGCGTCTCGTGATCGAGACGCATTTCCGCCAGGATGCAGGCCACGGCGACCGGGTGAGTAATGTAGGGCTCACCGCTGGAGCGTGTCTGGCCCTCGTGCGCGTCGCGCGCGACGAGGTATGCCTGTTTGAGGCGCTTAATCTGCTCCTCGGGCAGGTAACGTTGAATCAGCAGATTCAGGCTTTCAAACAGGTACAAGGCGGACTCGCAGTCTAATTAACGACGACCTTCAGCAATCGCGGTAACCGCTTGAATCTCTGCGGCTTCCTGCTCTTGCTGTTCCTGGCGCTCACGCACGTCGAGGATCTGGCTGGTGATCAGGCCTTCTTCGATTTCGCGCAGGGCGATAACGGTGTACTTGTCGTTCTCTTCCGGAACCAGTGCATCTTTGCCGCCGGTCTGGATCTGACGCGCCCGACGAGCAGCGACCAACACCAGGTCAAAACGGTTACCAATTTTCTCTACAGCGTCTTGAACAGTTACGCGTGCCATATTTGTGCTACTCCACAGGTGACGAAAAGACTGGGCATGATACTGAAACTGCCTTCAGTCTGCCAATAGTTTGCTGATTAAAGCGTCATGCCGCAGCAACTGGCGGCCCAAACGCAGGCGTTCGGCGCGAATGATGGTCTTCAGATCGGACAGCGCCAGATCGAAATCATCGTTCACGATCAGGTAATCGTACTCCGCGTAATGCGTCATTTCCGCCACGGCCTGAGCCATGCGTTTGGCGATCACCTCTTCGGAATCCTGCCCGCGCCCACGCAGGCGGCGGCCCAGTTCTTCCTTCGACGGCGGCAGAATGAAGATGCTGCGCGCCTGCGGCATTTTGGCGCGGATTTGCTGCGCGCCCTGCCAGTCGATATCCAGAAACACATCCACGCCGGTCGACAAGACTTGTTCGATGGCGGCGCGCGAGGTGCCGTAATAGTTGCCGAACACTTCGGCGTGCTCAAGAAACGCGTCCTGCTCGATCATCCGGCGGAATTCGTCTTTCGAGACGAAGAAATAGTGCTCGCCGTGATTTTCACCCGGGCGACTGTCGCGCGTGGTGTGCGAAACCGAAACCTGCGTGTCGTACAGCGGTTGCGTCTTTAACAAAGCCTGAATCAGACTTGATTTACCTGCGCCACTGGGAGCAGAGACAATATAAAGCGTGCCTTGAGCCATGATGATGTTCGTTGATAACGGTTGATATGCCAAAAACAGCGGATGTGTATTTTCTCCGCACAGTATACACGGCTAACGCGCCGGGTGCAGCGTTAGCTCGCATTTTGCCCGCGGCTTTGCGTGGAAAAAGCGCCGAAAGGGCGAATTTGCGCGTCGAAGGGCGACATTTTTGCAGTTTTGGCCTCGGCGGCGGCGCGTTGCCGCCCCGAGATCAGTGATCCGGATGCTGGTAGTTGAACACCGGCAGGCCGAGGCGGAAGCGCAGGGCGATAAGACGCGCGCTCAGGCCGGCGACCAAGGTGAGGATCACCACCAGATTGTGCGGCAGGCTAAGGTGCTGCAGGCCGATATACAGCCAGGCGGCGCTGAAGGAGATGCCGGCGTAGATCTCCTTCTGGAAAACCAGCGGGATGCGGTTGCAGAACATATCGCGCAGCACCCCGCCAAAGACGCCGGTGATCACCGCGGCGATGGCGGCGATAATGGCGCTGTGCCCCATATCCAGGGCCACCTGCGCGCCGATGATGGAGAAGACGATCAGGCCGACGGCGTCGAGCACCAGGAACAGGCGGCGCAGATGGCGCATCAGAGGAGCCACCCAGGTGGTGACGATCGCCGCTATCGCGACGATGACGATGTATTCCGGGTGTTTGACCCAGCCCAACGGAAAATGCCCGAGCAACATATCGCGCACCGACCCGCCGCCGATTGCGGTGACAGAGGCGATGATGATCACGCCGAACATGTCCATTTGGCGGCGGCCGGCCGCCAGCGCGCCGGTCATGGCTTCGGCGGTGATGCCGATGATATAAAGGATGCTCAGTAACATAAGGGGTTCACAGCGTAATTGCGTCAGAATGATGGCCGGCAGGGTAATCGCCGCCGAGGACGCGCGCCACTGAGTTTTTTTCACCGATGGCGCTTCGGATTAATATGGCTAATCCAAACTCCATTTTTATTGCCGATAACCAGCCTTTTTTAACATCTGGTTGTTAATGAAAGCATTAGAAATTTCGCGCTAATTTCCATCGCTGACTATGACTTTTGCAGCGAATCCTTCAACCGAAAAATCGAGACTGCAGATGAAAAACTCCCCGAGACTGGCCGCCGGCGCCATGGTGGCCGCCCTGCTGCTGAGTGGCTGCGTGGCGCCAGGCCACCAGGCTGTTTCCCCCGCCCCGACTTGTCGCATCGGCGATCCGCTGGTGCAGACAACGCTCTACTTCGGCCTGAACCGGCCGGCGGGGCCGGCGATCACCGCCGCCGAGTGGCAAACCTTCGTCGATAGCCAGGTGACGCCGCGTTTTAAAGACGGGCTGACGGTGTTTGATGCCAAAGGGCAGTGGCTGGGTCACGACGGCAAGCTGGCGCGCGAGAACAGCAAGGCGCTGCTGTTGATCCATGCGCCGGGCAAAGAGAGCGAGGCGAATATCGAGGCGCTGCGCAGCGGCTATAAGCAGCAGTTTGCGCAGGATTCGGTAATGCGGGTGGATGCGCCGGTGTGCGTGGCGTTTTAAAGCGAACTCCCGGCCCTGCGGCCGGGAGTGGGGATTACAGCACCAGGCCGGCGATGGCCGCCGACAACAGGCTCACCAGCGTCGAGCCGTAAACCAGCTTCAGGCCAAAACGGGAAACCACGTTGCCTTGCTGCTCATTCAGCCCCTTGATGGCGCCGGCGACGATGCCGATGGAGGCGAAGTTGGCGAACGACACCAGGAACACCGACAGAATGCCCAGCCCGCGCGGCGACAGCTCCGCCGCGATTTTCTTCAGCTCAATCATCGCCACGAATTCGTTGGCCACCAGTTTGGTCGCCATGATGCTGCCCGCCTTCAGGGCCTCTTCCGCCGGGATGCCGATCAGCCAGGCCAGCGGATAGAACACGTAGCCGAGGATTTGCTGGAAGCTGATGCCGAGCACCGCCGAGAACAGCGCATTGACGGCGGAGATCAGCGCGATAAAGCCGATCAGCATCGCCGCGATGATCATCGCAATTTTGAAGCCGGCCAGAATGTACTCGCCCAACATTTCGAAGAAGCTCTGATCTTCGTGCAGCTTGTTCAGCTTCAGCTCCGGCTCGTCTTCGACCTGATACGGGTTGATGATCGACAGGATGATGAAGGTGCTGAACATATTAAGGATCAACGCCGCCACCACGTACTGCGCGTCGATCATCGACATGTAGGCGCCGACGATGGAGAGCGATACCGTCGACATGGCGGTCGCGGCCATGGTGTACATGCGGCGTGGCGAGATGTCGCCGATGATGCCCTTGTAGGCGATGAAGTTCTCCGACTGCCCCAGCACCAGCGTGCTGACGGCGTTGAACGATTCCAGCTTGCCCATGCCGTTGACCTTGGACAGCAGGGTGCCCACCAGGCGGATGATCAGCGGCAGGATGCGGAAATGCTGCAAAATGCCGATCAGGGCGGAAATAAAGATGATAGGGCACAAAACGCCGAGGAAGATAAACGCCAGGCCATCTTTGCTCATGCCGCCGAACACGAACTCCGACCCTTGTGCGGCGTAGGCGAGCAGGGTGTCGAAGAAGCCGGCGACGTGTTTGATCACGCTGAGCCCGCTGGCGGAGTGCAGGAAGAAATAGGCCAGCGCGCCTTCGATCACCAACAGCTGGATGATATAGCGCAGGCGGATTTTCTTGCGATTATTGCTGACCAGCAGCGCCAGGGCGATGATCACCACCAGGGCCATAATAAATTGCAGAGTTTGTGGCATAAACGGTCCGTACGGTTCACGGGCAGGAAAAAAACACATTTAGCCACAGCATCGCCGTCCTTTCATTACCTTGCGTGATAATTAGAACAAAATACTTATGGCCTGCGGGATATCTTGCCGATTGTCATCCGCACGCGCTGCTCGGCAGTTTTTCATAAGCCCCCGACGTTCCTTAGTGAACCGTCTTCCATGATGCCTGTCGGCTCGCAGCCTGATGCAACCACCGTCCCGCACGTTCAGGCACCTGGAATCTGGCTCGCAATGGGCGATTTTTCATGGCGCAAAGCGTGGCTTTCTTGGCTGAGGAAGAGAAACATGTTTGGACAAGGCGCCGGTCGCGATCGGCGCGCATTTTATCGAACAAGGAGACGAACGATGAATATCGGCACGTTGCTCAGGGCGCTGGCCAACGGCGTTAATCCCGACACCGGCGAGCTGTTGAGACCGGCTTCAGCGGCCTGTGCGCCGGAGGCTATCCGCCTGCTGTTCGCGTTGGCCGACGAGTTTGACGGTGAATCTGAACTGCAGAAAAAAGCCAGACTGACGCCGGAAGAAAAGCGGCAGAAGAATCTGGCCGAGGGCCGGCCGGCCAATGCCTACTTCCCTTGGCCGGAAGAAGAAAAACTGCGGCTGCGTGAGAGCCATGCGGCCGGGGCGACGCTGGAGGCGCTGAGCGATGAGTTCGAGCGTTCAACCTGGAGCATTGCGGTGCAACTGCAGACAATGGGGTTGATCGGTGAGGAACAGGCGGCCGCCTATCGCTGATCTATAGCCATAAAAAAGCCCGCGTGGCGCGGGCTTGATGGCGTGCGGAGCGGATCACTCGATGTTCTGGATCTGCTCGCGCATCTGTTCGATCAGCACCTTCAGCTCGATGGCGGAGGCGGTGACGTCGGCATTGATTGACTTGGAGGCCAGGGTGTTCGATTCGCGGTTGAACTCCTGCATCATAAAGTCGAGGCGGCGGCCGACGGCTTCTTTCTTCTTCAGGATGTTGTGCGTCTCTTTCACGTGCGCTTCCAGGCGGTCCAGCTCTTCGGCGACGTCGATGCGCTGCGCCATCAGCACCAGCTCTTGCTCCAGGCGAGTGTTTTCCAGCTGCACCTGCGCCTCTTCCAGCTTGCTGACCAGGCGCTCGCGCTGCCATTGCAGGATGTTCGGCATCTGGGCGCGCACTTTGACCACTTCGGCGCTGACGCCGTCGAGGCGCTGTTCGATCAGCGTTTTCAGCGCGGCGCCTTCGCTTTCGCGTGCGACGATAAAGTCATCCAGCGCGCCGTCCAGCGCTTGCATCAGCTCGGCGCTGATGGCGTCCAGATCCTGCTCCTGCGCGGACATCACGCCCGGCCAGCGCAGCACGTCGATCGGGTTGATTTCCCCTTCGTCGCTCTGCATTTTCACCCAGTTGGCGGCTTCGACCAGCTGTTTGGCCAGTTTTTCGTTCAGGATCAGCGAGCTTTGCGCGCTTGGATCCAGTTCAAAACGCAGGTTGCATTCGACTTTGCCGCGGGTCAGGCGGCCACGGATACGTTCACGGATCACCGGCTCCAGGCTGCGGAATTGTTCCGGCAGGCGGATGTAGGTTTCTAAGTAGCGCTGGTTAACGGAACGCAGCTCCCAGGCTGCGCTGCCCCATTCACCCTTGATTTCACGCCGGGCGTAGGCGGTCATGCTGCGGATCATTGATGCGTACCCGTAATAGGAAAAGATGGGGCGATTATAGCGTCGCGGCTGCGGGCAGGATAGGCATTACGTCACGAAGCCCGTATAATGCGCAGCCAATAGTTGATTTGAAGCCGGAGAGAGCCCATGCGTCCTGCAGGCAGAGCACCACAGCAAGTTCGCCCCCTGACACTGACCCGTCACTATACCAAACACGCTGAAGGTTCAGTGCTGGTTGAGTTTGGCGATACCAAAGTCTTGTGCACCGCCACGGTAGAAGAGGGCGTTCCGCGCTTCCTGAAAGGCCAGGGGCAAGGTTGGATCACCGCCGAGTACGGCATGCTGCCGCGCTCCACCCACAGCCGCAACGCCCGTGAAGCCGCCAAAGGCAAACAGGGTGGCCGCACGCTGGAAATCCAGCGCCTGATCGCCCGTTCGCTGCGCGCCGCGGTGGATCTGAAAAAGCTCGGTGAATTCACCATCACTCTCGATTGCGACGTACTGCAGGCCGATGGCGGTACCCGCACCGCTTCCATCTCCGGCGCCTGCGTGGCGCTGGCCGATGCGCTGAACACCCTGGTGGCCAACGGTAAGCTGAAAGCCAATCCGATGAAGGGCATGGTGGCGGCGGTTTCCGTCGGCATCGTCAACGGCGAAGCGCTGTGCGATCTGGAGTATGTGGAAGATTCCGCGGCGGAAACCGACATGAACGTGGTGATGATGGAAGACGGCCGCATGATTGAAGTGCAGGGCACCGCCGAAGGCGAGCCGTTCAGCCACGATGAGCTGTTGGCGCTATTGGCGCTGGCCCGAGGGGGCATCGAAACCATCTTCCAGGCGCAGAAAGCGGCGCTGGCGGACTAATTTTTCAAGGCGACTGAGAAGTCGCCTTTTTTATGCCCGCCGATCGGGCGGCAGTAATGACAAGACCCAAGCAGATTCAGACGAGGAGAAGCAGTAATGAAAGCCTATCAGCGCCAGTTTATCGAGTTCGCGCTTAACAAGCAGGTATTGAAATTCGGCGAGTTCACCCTGAAATCCGGCCGCACCAGCCCGTATTTCTTCAACGCCGGCCTGTTTAATACCGGGCGCGATCTTGCGCTGTTGGGGCGCTTCTATGCCGAAGCCCTGATGGATTCCGGCATCGATTTCGATCTGCTGTTTGGCCCGGCCTATAAAGGCATTCCTATCGCCACCACCACGGCGGTTGCGCTGGCGGAACACCATGAGCGCGACGTGCCTTACTGCTTTAACCGCAAGGAAGCCAAGACCCACGGCGAGGGCGGTTCGCTGGTGGGCAGCCCGCTGCAGGGCCGCGTGATGCTGGTGGACGATGTGATCACCGCCGGTACCGCGATCCGTGAGTCGATGGAAATCATCGGCGCCAGCGGCGCTTCGTTGGCGGGCGTGCTGATCTCCCTCGACCGCCAGGAACGCGGCCGCGCGGACATCTCCGCCATTCAGGAAGTGGAACGCGACTACCACTGCAAGGTGATTTCGATCGTGACGCTGAAGGATCTGATCGCCTATCTGGAAGAGAAACCGGAAATGGCGGATCACCTGGCGGCGGTGCGCGCTTACCGCGAGCAGTACGGGATATAAGTAAAAACGCCGGGCATGCCCGGCGTTATCTTTATTGCAGCTGGGCCGCCAACAGCGGCCAGCGGGCGTCGAATTCCTGCGTTGGGCGATAGCGGAATTCCGAACGCACATAGCGCGACAACATGCCTTCGCAGAAGGCCAGCAGCTGGCTCGCCAGCAGCGTTTCATCGACGATAAAGCCTTTGCCTTCGCGCAATTTGCGCTCTTTCAGCACCTGACGCAGCTGCGCCTCGATGCGTTCGAACAGCTGGTTGATGCGGCCCTGCAGGCGATCCTGTTCAAACATCAGCGCGTGGCCGGTCATGATGCGCGTCAGCCCCGGGTTGCGTTCCGCAAAGCCCAGAATCAGCAGTAAAATCAGGCGCAGACGATTAAACGTCTCTTTCTCGTCCTGCAAGATCAGGTTGATGCGGGTGATCAGGCTGTCTTCGATAAACTCGATCAGACTGTCGAACATCCGTGTCTTGCTGGGGAAATGCCGGTACAGCGCAGCTTCAGAAACACCCACGTTCGCGGCGAGCTTGGCGGTGGTAATGCGCTGGCTGCCGTCGCTGGATTCCAGCATCTGGGCTAACGCCTGCAATATTTCCTCGCGCCGATTCCTTTTCGTATTTTCTTTTTCTGCCATGTCTGATTAGACCCTTGCTAAAACTTAACTGACGGAAACCCGGGCACCGGCCGCTGCAGAGCAGGCTCTGTGCGGCTTATGTGATAGCTTTTTTACGATGCTGGGGTCAGCGGCCTTAACGGCCTTTTTCCGCGCTGCCTGGTGTGCGCTGCAATTGTCGCGGTAAAACCTTGCCGCAGAGACATCCTTCTCCCCGGAAAGGCAAGGTTCAGGCGACGTTTCCCTGCCGGCCATCGTGCATTGGGTGGCGCTTAGTGGCGCCCCGAGTGGCCGAAGCCGCCTTCGCCGCGCTCGCTGCTGTCGAACTCTTCCACCAGGTTGAACTCGGCCTGCACCACCGGCACGAAGACCATCTGCGCGATGCGTTCGCCCGGTTCGATAGTGAATGACTTCTGGCCGCGGTTCCAGACCGACACCATCAGCTGGCCCTGATAATCGGAGTCGATCAGGCCGACCAGATTGCCCAGCACGACGCCGTGCTTATGGCCCAGGCCTGAGCGCGGCAGGATCACCGCCGCCAGGCCGGCGTCGGCGATATGGATCGCGAGACCGGTAGGCAGCAGCGTGGTTTCACCCGGCGCCAGCTCCACCGCGCTGTCCAGGCAGGCGCGCAGGTCGAGACCGGCGGAGCCCGGAGTGGCGTAGGTCGGTAGCGGGAAATCCTGACCGATGCGCGGGTCGAGGATCTTAACGTCGATTTTTTTCATCATAACGGCTGACTATCTCGTCTATTAAACGTTGGCCAAGGAGTGCCTTGTCGCTCTGCGCCAGGCGTTTCTCTCCATCCTGCCAAAAAAGGTGCAGGGCATTGGTGTCGCTGTTGAACCCGTGCTCTGCAAGCGATACATCGTTAGCGCAAATCAAATCCAGCTTCTTACGCGCCAGTTTTTGCCGCGCGTATTCTTCCACATTCTGGGTTTCGGCGGCAAACCCCACGACAAACGGTCGATTTTTGGTCATCGCCGCCACGCCGGCGACGATATCGGGGTTTTTTACCATCTTGAGGACGATTTCATCACCCTGTTTTTTTATTTTTTCATCGGCGATCCGCTCGGGACGGTAGTCGGCTACGGCGGCGCAGGAGATGAAAATCTGCTGCTGAGCGGCGCGCTGTTGCACCGCCTGTTCCATCTCCAGCGCGCTGGTGACGTCCACGCGTGTGACCTTCGGCGGCGTCGGCAGGCTCACCGGCCCGGCGATCAGCGTCACCTGCGCGCCGCGGGCGGCGGCGGCGCGGGCGATGGCGAAGCCCATTTTGCCGGAGCTGTGATTGCTGATGAAGCGTACCGGATCCAGCGCTTCGCGCGTCGGGCCGGCGGTGATCATAACCTGCAAATGTTGCAGATCCTGCGGGGCGGAGAAATGACCGTTCGCCAGCTCGACGATGTCCAGCGGATCCAGCATGCGGCCCGGGCCAACGTCGCCGCAGGCCTGGCTGCCGCTGTCCGGCCCCCAGAGCAGCATGCCGCGCGCCTGCAGCGTTTGCAGGTTGGCCTGCGTGGCGGCGGCGCGATACATCTGCTGGTTCATGGCGGGGGCGGCGGCGATAGGGGCGTCGGTCGCCAGGCAGACGGTAGTCAGCAGATCGTTGGCCATGCCGGCGGCGACGCGCGCCAGCAGATCGGCGGTCGCCGGCGCCAGAATCACCAGATCCGCCCATTTGCCGAGTTCGATGTGGCTCATGGCGGCTTCGGCGGCGGGATCCAACAGATCGTCGGACACCGGGTGGCCGGAAACGGCCTGCAGCGTCAGCGGCGTAATGAACGCCTTGGCGGCGTGGGTCATCACCACGCGCACTTCCGCGCCCCTGTCGCGCAGGCGGCGCACCAGCTCTGGGCATTTGTAGGCGGCGATGCCGCCGCTGATGCCAAGCACAATATGTTTGCCGGAAAGTCCCGTCATCATCATTGTCCGATTGAAAGCCGAAAGATGCGCCATTTTAGCATATCCGCCGTTCAGGTGAGCGATTCCGCAATGGCTGCAGGGCGTTACATTGTGCTTTGCGAAACACTTCGCAATGTTATCAAACACCTGTCGAACGCGCCGGGGGGCGCATGGCATGCTGTAGCCCTTTCAGGGAGGAACACGATGAGCAACCCGACTGTGGCGTGCTGGCCGGGCGCGCTGGCGCCGCGTGAAAAGCTGTTGATGCAGGGGGCCGCGGCGCTGTCCGACGCAGAGCTGTTGGCCATTTTCTTGCGCACCGGGTTGCCCGGCGTGCACGTAATGCAGCTGGCGGAGCAGCTGCTGCGCCGATTCGGCTCGCTTTACCATCTGATGTCGGCCGATCATCAGGCGTTTTGCAGTCAAAAAGGCTTGGGCGACGCCAGCTATACGCAGCTGCAGGCGATTGCCGAGCTGGCGCTTCGCTTCTTTTCCAGCCATCTCTCGCAGGAAAACGCCATGCTTAACCCGCGCGTCACCCAGCATTATCTGCAAAGCCTGCTGGCGCATCGTGAGCGAGAGGTCTTTTTGGTATTGTTTTTAGACAATCAGCATCGGGTTATTCGCCATCAGGAGATGTTTGCTGGTACCATCAGCAGCGTCGTCGTCTACCCGAGAGAAATTGTGCGTGAAGCGTTGAAGGCTAATGCCGCCGCGCTGATTCTCGCGCATAATCACCCCTCGGGTAAGGCTGAACCCAGTCATGCCGACCGTTTGATAACTGAACAGGTGGTGAAAGCCTGCCAGTTATTGGAGATCCGAGTGCTCGATCATTTGGTGATCGGTCGGGGTGAATGCGTCTCTTTTGCCGAGCGCGGATGGCTTTAAGCGATTTTTTCGCGATCCTTGTGGGATCTTTAGCTGTTCGGGACTTGAGCACTTACGCTTCAGAGCGTATACTACGCCACCTTTGAGAATCTTGGGTTTGGCGCAAGAGCCTATCTCAGCAGGTTTCTGACCTGATGTGTGGTTTCTACCTGATGACGAGAGTCTCCTCAGTATGAAGTTTGCTGAGATGGGCTCTAAAAGCCTGACGAGGCGGCCATACCCTATACGAAGCTCGAGCTGATTTGATTTTTGGAGAATAGACATGTCCCGAGTCTGCCAAGTTACTGGCAAGCGCCCGGTGAGCGGTAACAACCGTTCCCACGCAATGAACGCGACCAAACGCCGTTTTCTGCCTAACCTGCACTCACACCGTTTTTGGGTTGAGGCTGAGAAGCGCTTTGTAACTCTGCGTGTATCTGCTAAAGGTATGCGTGTTATCGATAAGAAGGGTATTGAGACGGTTCTGGCCGATCTGCGTGCCCGTGGTGAGAAGTATTAAGGAACTGAATCATGGCTAAAGGTGTTCGCGAGAAGATCAAGCTGGTTTCTTCTGCTGGTACTGGTCACTTCTATACCACCACGAAGAACAAGCGTACTAAGCCGGAAAAATTGGAACTGAAGAAATTCGATCCAGTTGTCCGTCAGCACGTAGTATACAAAGAAGCTAAAATTAAATAATTTTAGTGGATTAATGAAAAACCCGGCCTTGGCCGGGTTTTTTGTTTTATAAAGGGTAGAAAACATCGGAGGGGAAGCCAGATGCCTGAATTACCGGAAGTTGAGACGAGCAGACGTGGTATAGAGCCTTATCTTGTCGGCCACAGCATTCAGTATGCGGTGGTGCGCAACGCGCGCCTGCGCTGGCCGGTTTCCGAGCAGATCCTGACGCTGAGCGATCAGCCGGTGCTCAGCGTGCAGCGTCGGGCCAAATACCTGCTGATTGAGCTGGAGCGCGGTTGGATTATCGTGCATCTGGGCATGTCGGGCAGCCTGCGCATGCTGCGTGAGGAAAACGAAGACGAAGCCGGCAAACACGACCACGTCGATCTGGTGATCAACAACGGTATGATCCTGCGTTATACCGATCCGCGCCGCTTCGGCGCCTGGCTGTGGTGCGAAGACCTGGCGACCAGCAGCGTGTTGGCGCATCTGGGGCCGGAACCGCTGAGTGAGGCGTTCAACGGCGACTACCTGTATGAAAAATCACGTAATAAGCGCACGCTGATCAAACCGTGGCTGATGGATAATAAGCTGGTGGTCGGGGTCGGTAACATTTACGCCAGTGAATCGCTGTTCAGCGCCGGGATCCTGCCCGATCGTCCGGCGGGATCCTTGACCAAAGCCGAAGCGGCGCTGTTGGCGAAGACCATCAAGGCGGTGTTGCAACGCTCCATCGAGCAGGGCGGCACCACATTGCGCGACTTTTTGCAGTCGGACGGGAAACCGGGGTACTTCGCGCAGGAGCTGCAGGTTTACGGACGGGCGGGAGAACCGTGCCGCACATGCGGCACGCCGATTGAATCCGCCAGGCACGGGCAGCGCAGCACCTTCTTTTGCCGACGCTGCCAGCGCTGAGCATCACGCGGCGGCGAGCTTCGCCATCAGCGCCTGAGTGACCACATCGGGCAGGAAAGGCGCGATATCGCCGCCGTGGCGGGCGACCTCCTTCACCAGTGATGAGGAGATGAACGACCACTCTTCGGAAGGCATCAGGAACACGCTTTCCAGCGTCGGCATCAAATGGCGGTTCATGTTCGCCAGCTGCAGTTCGTACTCAAAGTCAGACACCGCCCGCAGGCCGCGCACCAGGATATTGGCATTCTGGTGAGCGGCGAAATGCGCCATCAGCTCGCTGAAGCCCAGTACCTCCACATTGTCCAGATGCGAGGTGACCTGCGTCGCCAGCGCCACACGCTCATCCAGGCTGAACAGCGGCTTTTTGCTCGGGCTGGCGGCGATGGCCAGAATCACGTGATCGAACATCAGCGACGCGCGCGTCACTAAATCCAGGTGGCCGTTGGTCATGGGATCGAACGTCCCGGGATAGATGGCTTTGCTGGTCATGATTCACTTCTCTGAGTAGTTGCGGCCCAATGCCCATAATGCGGCATATTTATTGAAGGTATATTGCGCGTTGACCACCGCTAACAGCAACCCCTGTTTACCGTCGAGGAAGCCGGCCCGCAGCAGCCAGGTTTTGACGAAGGCGCCGAGCGTGTGGGTCAGGATGGACAGATAGCCGCAACGCTTGCCGGCCCGGTGGCGCTGTGTGGCCCATTCTTCGGCATAGCGCAGCTGTTTGCGCTGAAAGGCGAAGAAGTCGCGGCAGGTCAGGTGCAGCATATCGCCGCTGAGGGGGATCACTTTGGCGTCGCCGATGTTCAGCGACTCGTGCACCAGATCGTCGTTATAGCGATAGCGTGAATTGGCGTACAGGCGGTTGACGCGGTCGGGATACCAGCCGCTGTGGCGCATGAAGCGGCCAAGGAACAGGTTGCGCCGCGCGCAGCTGTAAACGGCGCCGTCGTCCGGCGCGTTCAACACCCGCTCGATGGATTGCCGCAGTTCGGGGGTGACGCGTTCGTCGGCGTCGATCATCAATACGTAGTCATGGCTGGCGTAGCTTTGCGCCAGCTGGCGCTGCTTGCCGAATCCTTGCCAGTCGGTGTGCGTGAAGACTTTGGCGCCCAGACTTTCGGCGACGGCGACGCTGTCGTCCTCGCTGCCGGAGTCCAGCACGATGATTTCATCGGCCCAGGCGACAGAGCGCAGGCAGTCCGGCAACAGCCCGGCTTCGTTTTTGGCGATCATCACCACCGACAGGCTTTTGCGGCTGCTCATTCAGTGACTCCGGGGCGGCAGGTGCGGTTCCAGCAGCTGCAGCAGGCGCTGCAACGCTCCCTGATTCTGATACAACACTTCCACCGCATGGCGGCCGTAGTAACGGCGGTAGTCTTCGTCGGTCAACAGGGTTTCCACTTCCTTTACCAGCGAATCCACGTCGGTCACGGTGATCAGGCCTTCGGCCTGCGAAAGCTTGGCGCAGATGTCTTTAAAGTTGAAGGTGTGCGGGCCCATCAGCACCGGGATGGCGTGGGCGGCGGCTTCCAGCGGGTTATGCCCGCCACGTTCCACCAGGCTGCCGCCGACAAAGGCCAGATCGGCGATGCCGTACAACAGCATGAGTTCGCCCATGGTATCGCCGATCACCACCTGGGTGCTGCCGGACGGGATTTCGCCGCTGCTGCGCAGGGTGTAGCTGAAGCCGGCCTTCTGTACCAGTTCCTTGGCGGTCGGGAAGCGTTCCGGGTGGCGCGGCACCAGGATCAGCAGCAGGTCGGGGTGTTTTTCCAGCAGCTTGCGGTGCGCTTCGAGCAAGATGGTTTCTTCGCCTTCATGGGTGCTGGTGGCGATCCACACCGGGCGGCGCGGCGCCCATTGGCGGCGCAGCGTAACGGCGCGGGCGGCCAGTTCCGGGGTGACGGAGATATCGAATTTCAGGCTGCCGGTAACGGCCAGCTGCGAGCGTTTCAGGCCCAGTTCGATAAAACGATCGCCGTCTTCCTGGTTCTGTGCGGCGATCAGCGTAATGCGGCGCAGCATATCGCGCATGAATCCGCCAATTTTCTTATAGCCGGCGGCGGATCGCGCCGACAGGCGCGCATTGGCGATCACCAGGGGGATTTGCCGCTGATGCAGTGCGTTGATCAGGTTAGGCCATAGCTCGGTTTCCATGATGATCACCAGCTTGGGATTCACCTGGTCGAGGAAGCGGTTCATGGAACCGGGCAGATCGTAGGGCAGATAGACATGATGCACGTCTTTGCCGAAAGCGGACTGGACGCGTTCTGAACCTGTCGGGGTCATTGTGGTCACAGTTATCGGCAAAGCGGGGTAACGATGGCGCAGCGCCCGCACCAGCGGGATGGCCGCCAGCGTTTCGCCGACGGAGACGGAATGCAGCATAATGCCGCCCGGCACGACTTTCCCGGCGCAGAAGCCATAGCGTTCCGCCCAGCGTTTACGGTAGGCTGGAGCTTTGCGGCTGCGCAGCAGTAAGCGGAGCCAGATCAGGGGTTGGATGAGGTAGAGTAGTACCTGATATAAACGCAGCAACATTCTATCAATTTCATTTATATGGGTTATTCGGAATAGTACCATAACTGGAAGGGAAAGGCGCTAATTTGGTAACCTTGGGTGTCAGTTTCAGACAACCGGCGAGCGATTTCGCCGATAGGCTCGGAATGAAGAATATTTTAATTATTCGCCGCGACAACATCGGCGATCTTGTTTGCACCACGCCTCTGATTGAAGGGGTGAAAATTGCCTATCCAGACGCAAAAGTTTATCTGCTGATCAATAAAGTCAGCCAGGACGTTGTTAAAAACAACCCTCATCTCGAGAAAGTCTTTGTCTATAAAAAGGCCAAGCACAAGGCGAAAAATGAAACGACGTTGGGCGTTTATTTCGAACGTCTGATGATCTTCCTGAAGCTGCGCAAAATAAAGTTCGATGCGGTCATTCTGGCCAACCCGGTGCCTTGCAAATACAGCCTGCGTTTAGCGAAAATGGCCGGCGCCACCCATATCATCGGCGCCGATTTGGGCACGAAAGATATTCAGCGCCCGTTCCGCAAGGACGATTTCCGCGGTCTACATCAGGTCGAACACACCTACAGCTATTTATCGGCGATAACCGATCAAACCATTCCGATCCCGCCGGTGAGGGTATTCCTGACGCCGGAAGAGCGGCAGCTGGCGGCGCAGCGGCTGCAGGAACGCCTGCCATCGGTCGAACGGGTTTGCGCCGTGCATATCAGCAGCCGCAGCCCGAAAAGGCGCTGGCCGGTTGAACGCTATGCCGAAATCATCAACCGCCTGACCGCCGATCCCCGCACCGGCGTGCTGATCTTCTGGTCGCCGCAGGGCACGCTGGCGCCGGACGACATCGGCGATCAGCAGCGCGCAGAACAGCTGTTGGCGCTGTGCCAAAACGAACGCGTCGCGCTTTATCCGACGGCCTCGGTGCGCGAGCTGTTGGGCGGGTTCGATTTATGCGACCGGGTGTTGTGCAGCGACGGCGGGCAGATGCATCTTGCCGCCGCGCTGAATAAGGATATGGTGGTGTTCTTTGGCGATACCGATAAAACGTCCTGGCATCCATGGACCGGCCGTCATCATATTTTGCAGAGTGAGTCGGGGCACTGTGAAGATGTTTCTGTCGATGAGGTTTGGCAGAAAATGCAGGCGCTAAGCTAGCGAAGAAAATAAGGCAGGTATCACCTGCCTTTTTATTACTTTATTATTTTTCTTTCAGCTCAATATATTGACGGCAAATAGGCTCCAGCCCATAGCTCAGCAATTGCTGTTGATTTATCTGCGGCGGATTGGCGTAAATTTCCGCCATTTTTTCTGCCAGCGACGCTTCGTTTAATTCCGCCAACGCGTTAGCCATGCCAGCTTTTTCCAGAATTTCCGCAGGGCCGCCCGGACAGCGGGTGCTGACCACCGGCGTGCCGCACAACAGCGATTCTACCAGCACATTGCCAAACCCCTCGCTATCGGAGCTGAGCACCAACAGCGAGGCATGACGGATAAACGGATAGGGATTGGCCTGGAAGCCGAGGAACAGCACGCGCTCTGCGATACCCAAGTCTGCCGCCAGACGCTTGACCTCGGCGACGCGGGCGTCATCCCCGGTGCCGATCAAAGCCAGCGGCGCCTGAATGCCGGATTGCGCATAGGCTTTCAGCAGGCGGTCATGCCGCTTGGTGGCGTGAAAGCGGCCGACGTGCACCAGATAGTCCTGACCGGCCAGTTCGCAAGGCGCCGCCGCCTGTTGCCGGATGGCGTCGATGTCGAACGGGTTATTGATGACCGCCAGCCGACGCGGGCGGATCGGCAAATTCTGCTGCAGATCGCCGCCGACCGCCTGTGAAACGGCGACGATATTTCTCCCCTGGTAAACGTTGGCGATTTTACGTTGCTTGAGCCAGCGATCCAGGCCTTTGCGGTGGCCGAGGTAGGAGGTGGAGAGAATGCCGTGAATGCAGAACCACAGGCGATCCGAAGCCAGCCGCTTACTGCGGCTGACGATGCGATCGGTTTTGTGCAGGTTGGAGAACACCAGATCGAACGCGCCGTGTTGGCGCTCGTGTTCGGCTATCGCCCGATCCAGCGCGGCGGCGCGGCGCGACAGCTCGGTCAGCTTGCGCCAGGGGGCTCGGCTGCGATCGGCCACCACCTGATAATCAATGCCTGACGGGATAGGGTAATTGCAGACGTCACGCAGCGAGATCAGACTGACGTCATGCCCCTGTTGCTGCATGCCCTGACACAGGGTCAGCACCACTTTTTCCGCGCCGCCTCCCGGCAGGCCATCGATGATCATCAGAATACGCATAGCTAATCCAGTAACCGGTTATAGAGGGAAATGAGCTGTTCGGAGAGATGCGCCGGCGTAGCCGTCATAATG
Organism: Serratia sp. ME47; assembly: GCF_903970925.1. Taxonomy (NCBI): domain Bacteria; kingdom Pseudomonadati; phylum Pseudomonadota; class Gammaproteobacteria; order Enterobacterales; family Yersiniaceae; genus Serratia; species Serratia sp. ME47. Next base: position 47,774 of record NZ_CAJCKE010000016.1, read on the forward strand.
CGCAATCTTGCCGCTTCGCCCATGGAGGATCCCAGCGCCTGGCGCGGCAGCGCCCGAATGGCTTCCGTGATGGCCGGCACGTCGAGCGCGTCGGTCACGAAGCCGTTCTGGCCCGGGGTGATAAACTCGGCTCCGCCGCAGGTGGTGCTGGTGATAACCGGCAGGCCGCAGGACATCGCTTCCAGAATCACATTCGGGAACGGATCGTACAGCGTCGGCAGCAGCAGCGCATCCGCGGCCTGATAGAACGGCAGGGTCTGCTTCTGCACGCCCATAAAGTGAATGCGATCGCCGCAGCCCAGCGACTGCGCCAGCGCCCGGTAACGCTTTTCGGCTTTGTCTTTACCGACCACCAAGAGGTGGCTGTCGGTCGCCGCCACGGCGCGGATGGCGGCGGCCAGCCCTTTGCGCTCGAAACCGGAGCCGACGAAGATCAGGCAGTGCGCCTGTTGCGGGATCTGATATTGCTCACGCAGGCGTTGGCGCTGGCCCTCGTCGGCGGGCGGGAACTTTTGATTGTCGATGGCGTTATAGATCACCGTGATTTTGTCGGCGGGCACGCCAAAGTCGGCGATGATTTCCCGTTTGATCATCTCGGCGTTGCAGATGACGGCTTTCAGCTCCGGTGCGGCATACATGGCGCGCTCGGCGCACATCACATAGCGGTGATAACGGTTGGAAAACAGCCACTTGCGGCGCCACTCCGGCAGCAGCCGCGCGCGTTGCAGCAGCCAGCGGCGGTGTACGCCGTCGCCGGCGCGGTAGATATCGCAGCCGGGAATGCGCTCATGGCTTTGCACCAGATCGAAGCGCTCTTTCTGCCACAGCGCCCTGGCCGCCACGGCGAAGCCCCGTTCGCGACTGATGCGGCCGAGTTTCAACGGGTTACACAGGTGAATATGCCAGTTTGGATTGGCGTCACCCTGCCATTCGCGAGTGATGACGTTCAGATCGAGATCCTGTTGCTCCAGCGCCTCCAGGGCGCGGGAAACGAAACGTTCGGCTCCGCCGTCCGGGCGGTATTTTTGGCGAACGATCGCCAAACGAAATGCTTTCATGCCAGCGTGCTCCGCGCGGCTGCAATCACCGCGTCTGTAGGAATGAGGTCGAGATACCGTTCATCGGTGCCGGTATCGATGGCGTCCGGGTCGGGCAGTTCGCCAAAGTCGCCGGCCCAGATCACGGCGCCGGTAGCCTGCCATGGCCGCCAGAAAGTCAGCTTGGAAGGGCCGAATAACGCCACGCACGGCGTTTGCAGCGCGGCGGCCATATGCATCGGCACCGAGTCCACGCCGATAAACAGCTTGGCGTGGTCAATCAGGGCGGCCAGTTGGCGCAGCGTCAGCTGGCCGGCCAACGAGATTACGCCCTGCGGCGGGCAGAGCGCCAAAATGCGCTCGACCATGGCTTTTTCTCTGGCGTCGGGGCCGGAGGTGATCACCAACTGGTGGCCGTCGGCCTGCAAGGCGGTGAGGGTGGCGGCCATTTTCTCTTCGCTCCAGCATTTGAAGAACCAGCGCGAGGTGGGCTGCACCACAATATAACTGCCGGCGACGCCCTGTTTCTGCAACAGTTGCTCACAGGTCTGCCAATCCTGCGGATCATAACTCATGGTGACATGCTCATTGAGCGCGGGCAGGTTCAGCGGCGCCAGCAACGAGAGATTTTGTTCGACGGTATGCAAGTGGGCGTGATTGTCTACCGGCACCAGCTGCGTGTGGCAGTGGCGCCACAGGAAGCCGCGGCGTTTGGGGAAATCGAAGCCCAAACGGATGCGCGCGCCGGTCAGGCGCGTGATGATGGCGCTGCGCCACTGATCGGCCAGATTGACCACCAGATCGTAGCGCTGCGCCTTCAGGCGGCGCAGCAGCGCCAGCTCATGTCCGAGGTGAGCGCGGGCGCCCTGTTTTTTCCATTGGCGATCGATGGCGAACAGGGTCGACAGTTCCGGATTACTGGCCAGCATCTCCTGCGTTTCCTGATACAGCAGCACATCGATCCGGGCCTGCGGGTAGTTTTGCCGCAGGCTGCTGATGACCGGCGTGACCAGCAGCATATCGCCGTGGTGGCGCAGTTTTATGATCAGAATACGCTGTACGGATGGGGCGGAAGTTAGGGCTGGCGCGTCGTTCATCATGAGTCGCTTTCTGGGAAACCAATCTTTGATTCTAAATGACCCGATCGCATGTGGCTACTGTTGCTCGGTTTTCTTGCCGAGCCGCAAAAAAATCGCCGGAGCAGGGACGAATGCGCTTCAACGTTGTCCAAACCAGGCAGCAAAGTCGTTTGCCCTGGCGAAACGGCCTGCGTAACATAGCGTATTCTGTTGATATCAGGTTCGATATTCATGACTAAACCGGCGTTTCTCATCACCATTGATACCGAAGGCGATAATCTGTGGCAAAACCACGATCGCATCGCGACCGAAAACACGCGTTTCTTGCCGCGCTTTCAGGCGCTGTGCGAGAAATATGCCTTCAAGCCGGTTTATCTCACCAACTATGAAATGGCGATGGATCCGGCTTACGTCGAGTTCGCGCGTGACGTGATCGCCCGCGGCGCCGGTGAAGTCGGCATGCATCTGCACGCCTGGAACAGCCCGCCGCTGACGCCGCTCACCGATGACGACTGGCGCCACAAGCCTTATTTGATCGAGTATCCCGCCGATCAGATACGCGCCAAAGTCGACCACATGACCAAACTGCTGGAGGACGCCTTCCAGACCAAAATGCTCAGCCATCGCGCCGGCCGTTGGGCGTTCAACGAATACTATGCCTCACTGCTGCTGGAATACGGCTATCAGGTGGATTGTTCGGTTACGCCGCGGGTCAACTGGCAGTTTTCGCCGGGCAACCCGCAGGGCAACGGCGGTACCGATTACAGCCGGTTCCCGTCGCACGCCTATTTCATCGATCCGCAGAACATCGCCAAGCCGGGCGCTTCGTCGCTGCTGGAAGTGCCGATGAGCATCCAGTACAAGCATTCGGCGCTGATGAATGCGTTCAAGCAGGGCTATGATCGGCTGCGCGGCAAGCGGCGTTCGCCGTCCGTCAACTGGCTGCGGCCGAGTGGCGGCAACGTGGCCAAGATGATAAGCGTGGCCGAGACGTCGTTGGCGCAGGGGCATGACTACGTCGAGTTTATGCTGCACTCCTCCGAGTTTATGCCGGGCGGCAGCCCGACGTTCAAAACCGAGCAGGATATCGAAGTGCTGTACCGCGATCTGGAGCAGCTGTTTGACTGGCTGCAGCAGCGCACGGTGGGCATGACGCTGGCCGAGTATTATCAACTTAAAGCGAACTAAGCACGCACATGTCGAAGAAATGGAAAATCAAGGTTGCCGACTGGTTCTTGCGGCGCTATACGGCGAAGTACGGCCGTTTTCAGGACAAGGCGACGTTCGACGGCGCCCAGCAGTTTGACAATATCGTCATCTATTCCACCACGGCGTTGGGCGACTTCATGTTCAACACGCCGGCATTGAGGGCGATGAGGGAACGCTATCCCAACGCGCACATCACGCTGGTGGTGCACAAGAAAAACCGCGAGTTGGTGGAGAACGGCCGCTATTACGATCGCGTGGTGTATTGGGACAGCAAGATCAAGACGATACGCCCATTGCTGAAATCGCTGCGCGAACATCAGCCGGATTTGGCGCTGATCCTGCACTCTCATCTGCCTTATGACATCATCAGCGCCGTCATGGCGGGGGCAAAGTACATCATCAGGGATAACTACAGCTCGGGCATTTGCGGGCTGGAACCTTGGTTAACCAACTATATCTTCCATTATTACGGCCATTTCGTGCGCCGCAAACTGGAGCTGATTTCCATTTTGGGCTGCCGCAGCGACGATCCGACGATGGAAATTCCCGTGGACTATCAGCGCGGCGTCAAAAGCAGCGACCATCCCACCATCGGTTTTCAACTGGGGGCATCGACGGAGTCGCGTTGCTGGCCGGTGTCGCACTATGCGCGCCTGGCCGATGAGCTGGTGGCGAAGCACCCCAATGTGCGCATCGTGCTGATTGGCGCACCGCTTGACGACGGCAAGGCCCAGCAGTTTATGAGCCTGATCGGCCCGCAAACGCAGGCCTGCGTGGATAATCAGATCGGTAAAACGGGGCTGCAAGGCTTGCTGACGTTGCTCGACAGTTTCCATGTTCTGGTCACCGGCGACACCGGGCCGCTGCATCTGGCAGTGGCGTTGAAGGTGAAAACCATCAGCCTGTTCGTGACCGCCGATTCACGCTCCACCGGGCCGATTCAGGATCCTGAACTGCACCGCATCATTCAGGTGTCGCGCACCGGCTATACGATGCCGCTGGAGGCGGAAAGCCCGATGGGGGTCATTCAGCCGCAGCGGATTTATGACGAACTGGTCGCGCACGTGCCTTTAGCGCGCTAGAGGTGCGGCGACGCATCGGCCGCCAGGCCGATGCGGTTAGCGTGGGTTGCGCCCGCGCAGCTTCGAAAGAAAGGTATCCACTCGCGCATAGCGCATCTGGCGGACTTTTTTGCCCGGCACGTCGCTGTTGCGGCAGACAGCGGCGGCGCGGCGCAGAATTTGCAGCGTTGCCGGCGCGTAATGATAATAACCGTACACCGCCTTCGACATGCTTTTCACCTCGGAAAAGCAGTTGGCCAGCATCAGGGCGGCCAACCGGCGCAGCGGCTCATCCCCAGGATGCTGCGCCACAAAGCGCAGCATCTTCTCCATGGCGAACAGCAAATCTTCAATATCTTTGGGTTTGATATTGCGGGTGATGCCCTGGCTGTTATCCCGGTAGAAATAGAGTTCGCAGTCAAGATGGGCGATGCGGCGAGTTTTGAAATACTGAAAAGGCGTGAAAATCACGTCTTCATAACGCCTGCCGTCTTCGAACGTTTCCCCTGCCAGCAGCGTGCGCTTATATACCCGGCTCCAGAGATGCCACATCGAGCGTGCGAACAGCGGTTGCAGGCTGCCCAGCCCCAACGAGGAAAAGTCGTAGGCTGCGGGCTGCGTCGCGCGGTTCTCGGGTTTCGGCGGTTGTTCGGTGAACTTCTGATAATTAAAATCGATCAGGTCATATTCATCGGCGATCAGCAGGGGCCGCAGGAGCGCCAGATAGTCGTCGCTCAGCAGATCGTCGCCGTCGAGAAAGGTGACGTAGCGCCCGGTGGCTCGCTGCAGGCCGACATTGCGGGCGTGCGCAATGCCGCCGTTGGCCTGTGAAATAAAAGCCACGTGCGGATGCTGCCGCTGAGCCAGATACCGGCTGACCAGCGCCCCTGACGCATCGGTAGAGCCATCGTCGATGATGACCACTTCAATCTCATCAGAAATCTGCGTAAATAACGAATCCAGCGCAGCGATGACGAACGCTTCGTTATTGTAAAACGGCACGATAACGCTGAGCAGCGGTGGCTGATGAGTTTTCACGCGGTCTGCTCCTGGGCGGAAGGCGGTTTCGCCACGGAGAGCACGGCGGCGATCAGCGCCAGACAGAATATGACGGTGCCTTCCGTGCTGAAGAAGATGACGTCGCTAAGACCGTAAACGAAGAGGCTGGCGCTCACGCTCAGCAGCAGCGCGTTGCGCTGCGGCCGGAATGAAGAGAAGAACAGGCCGATATACAGCGCCAGCAACAGCAACGCCCCCCAGACCCCCTTGAGCGAATAGGTCTCCAGCAGCTCGTTATGCAGATGCACGTTGATGTAAGGCATGACGCCAGACAGGTGCGGTTGCTGCGCAACGATGGCGCGGATCTCTTCACCGCGCTGCTCGGCGGATTGACCCCATGGGGCATCCGTTCCTGTACGCCATGCAATCACCTGCATCGATAGACGGGAAATGATGGAGTTATCTATCTCGGGTTTATCGATCAGTTGCATGTTGGTTTTGAAGTCGGCAATGCGTTGTTCAATCTGCGTCTTAAAGACGAATCCGCAGATGAGCAGCAACAACGGTACCGAGGAGACCAGCACAAACTTGTGTTTTCTGGATACCAGATGTTTGGTCGCCAGCAGCGACAGACAAACCGCCACCGGGTAAACCAGCATCGCCGCGCGCGTGCCGGTCAGCACCAGCGCGGAGAAGGAAAGCAGGAACGCCGCAATGTACAGCACCAGACGGTAGCGGGTGCGCAGCATCAGGATGGCTTGCATCATCACCAGATCGATGGCCGTCATCAGGTAGGCAACGACCGTGGCGCGATCGAAGTTGAGCTCCACACGAGGAATATCCAGCCGCAATCCTTGATAGAGGGAATAGCCGTTGACCGCCAAACCGGTAACGAGGGCCACGACGATCAGCAGGCGCTGCACGCACAGCCGTTCATTGAGCGCAATCAGCAAAATGAAAGCGGTCGCGAGCTGCAGTTTGCCGGTCGACATATAGGAACGATAAACATTGATATATTCGCCCGGCTGTTTGAAATGATGCATCCACAGGATGGTGCCCATGCCGACGCAGAACATCAGCGCGGGCAACAGCAGATTTTTAACGTTGCTGAAGTAGTAGCGCGGATACAGGCAAACGGCGATAAAGGCGATGTAGCTGGAAACGTAAAACAGATTGCGTCCGGTCGCGGAACCGAAAGGAATGGTGCAAAAAGCGATGGCACATCCCAGATAAATCAGATAACTGAAGGCAGGGTGCGGCGTTTTTTGTTTTAGCATCGGGCGTGTTTTCCGGCTCACGTGTTGATTAAACGATGAAGGATCGCAGTGTGTCGTCAAACTCAGCTTTGAACTGAGCATAGTTGAAATGTTCAGCAGGATAGCGCTGCGCGTTTCGGCTCAACGTCTGGTAGGTTTCGCCCGCCAGCAATGTCTCAACGGCATCCGCGCAGTCGATATGCGACAACAGCTTGGGCGACACCAGGCTGTCGGTTAACGGATCGTAGACTTCATGCGGGAAGTCGACCTCGATATCGGTGAGCTGCCGGTGTTGTTCGATGGTGACCGACGGAACCAGGCCAATGCCGCAGACGCCGTCTTTCACCGCTTCCGGCTGGCCGTCAACCTGCGGGAAGATGACCGGCACGCCGAAATAGAGTGATTCCATGCAGGACAAGCCGAACGGCTCGGTGATCGGCGTGCTCATGTAAATGTGCGTACGATTGAAGAAGCCGGCGACGTCATCCTGGTAACCGCTGAAGGTGACGCGATCGCCGAGCTGGAGCCGGGCCGCCAGCGCCTCGAACGCCGCGCGATCCGGCCCTTTGCCGGCCACTTCCAGCGTGACGTCATGCCCGCGTCGCAGCAGTTCCTGCATCATCAATAATGAAACGCTGATGCCTTTCAGGCTGACCAGACGCGAGGCGGTGCCGATTCTGATCGGCTGTGACAGCGTTTTCGGCGTGTTGTCGATCCCCGCCGGCGTCTTGATGCGGTTGATCACCACGTGGTTTGGGCAAGGCAGATTAAAGCGCAGCTCCATCACCCGTTTCGAGGCGTGTGAGGCGGAAATCACGCCGTCCAGCATGGCGAAGAAACGCAGCGTCTTTTGATTTTTCGGGTAGCGCCAGGAGCAGCCGTGATCGTAGTAAACCAGCTTGCCGCGCTTGGGTTTGGCCGCCAGCCCCGGCACCAGGTCCCAGACGATCACCACGTCGGCGTTGGCCCGCTCGATTTTCCACTTCAACAGAAATTTTCGCAGGAACTGCGGGCAGCGCAGCGGCAGCGCATTGATCAGGCGGTTGGCGAAGGTGACGGGTTGGTGCGCCGGCAACTGGCGGCGGATCTCCTCGCCGATGTCGCCGCTGATGCACAGGACCTGGTTGCTGCCGTCGGTGGTATCGTTGATGTACTGCAGGAACAGGCGCTCGACGCCGCCCATTTTACCCAGGTTGATAATGTGCAGTTTTTTCATGCTATAACCTTTTGCAACGCCTGCCATGCCGTATCGGCGTCGATTGTCGCCATGCTTTTTTCCGGCGAAATCAGCGAGTGCTGATTTTGCCCGTAGCCGCCGATCAGGCCGGGATCGGTCGGCCCAAACAGCGTGATGTTCGGTTTGTCGAGCGCGGCGGTCAAATGGCTGAGCCCGGTGTCGACCGAGACCACGCCCCTGGCGCCCGCCAGCACGTCAGCCACCTGCTGCAGGCTGAGCTTCGGCAGCACCTCGACATGTGGGAAACCTTCCGCCAACCGCAGCGCGCGCTGATGTTCATGCTCCGCCCCCCAGGGCAGTTTGATCTTCAGCCCGCTGTCGGCCGTCAGCGCGATCAGCTCGCGCCAGTTCTGCTCCGGCCAATGCTTGTCGTCGCGGGTCGTAGCGTGCAAAAACACCAGATATTGACCGGCATCGGCCGGCGGCTGGCTGAGAAAACGCGCGGCGATGGCATAGTCGCCGTAGCTGCCCGGTTTATCGTAGCCGAGGCTTTTGGCGAACAGCTCGCGCGTGCGTTCCACCGCGTGCTGCCGTTTGTCTATCTCATGGCGCACGTTGTAGAACCAGCTGGCGAACGGTTCGCGCGCGCTTTTGCAGTCCGGGCCATGTTTGCTGCCCTTGGCGACGCGCGTGATCAGCGCGGCGCTTTTCATCAGGCCCTGCGCGTCGATCACCACGTCGTAACGGCGTTCTTGCAGCGCGCGCTTGAAGTCGCAGCGCTGCTGTCGGGTGTCGCTGCCGAACCAGTTTTTGCGCCAGCGGCGAATGGCCACCGGGATCACGCGATCCACCGCCGGGTGCCAGGTGGGGATTTGGCTGAAACCTTCTTCCACTACCCAGTCGAAGCGGATATCGGGAATGGCCTGCAGCGCATCGGTCAGGGCGGGCAGCGTATGCAACACGTCTCCCATCGAGGACGTTTTTACGATTAACACCTGCATGACTATTCCTCGCTGGCGACAAGCAACGGCGTCAGCGCATCCAACACTTGCTGCGGCTGAATATCGATCAAACTTTGGTGATACCCTTGTTCGGCATCGCCCTTACGCACCTTGTGGTAGCCGCTGATCAAGCGGATAACCCGCGCCTTGTCGGAGAGCGGCGGCGTGAAGTCGGGGCTGCTTGGGCCGTACAAGGCTATCAGCGGTTTGTTCAACGCTGCGGCAACGTGCATTAAACCGGAGTCGTTGCTGACCACCGCCCGGCAGGCCGCGATCAGGATCACCGCCTGCTCCAGCTGGGTTTTTCCGGCCAGATTAAGGCAGAAATCGCGCGCGTCGTCCTGCAACGCGGCGCGGATCTGTTCGCCGGCCTCATGGTCTTTTGCCGAACCGAACAGCGCGATTTGATAGCCGCTCTCGATCAGCCGTTGAGCCAGCGCCGCGTAGTGATAGTGCGGCCAGCGCTTGGCGGGGCCGAACTCCGCGCCTGGGCAGAAGCCGACGATCGGGCGGCTGTCGGTCAGGTTGAAGGCCGAGGTGGTTTCGGCGATCTCTTCGTCGCTCACCCGCAGCTGCGGCCACAGCAGCGGCTGCGGCAGATCGTCGGCGCGCTGAACGCGGCCTTTGTCATAGGCCAGCGCCACATAGCGCTGCACCATCAGCGGGAAAGCCGCCTTGTCGAGCACGCGGACGTCGTTCAGCAGGCCGTAGCGCATTTCGCCCCGCCAGCCGGTGCGCTGCGGGATATCGGCGAAGAAAGGCACCAGCGCGGATTTGAACGAGTTGGGCAGAACGTAAGCGCGATCGTAACGGTTGGCGCGCAGAGCGCGCCCCAGGCGGCGGCGCTCGCCGAGCCCCAGCGCGCCGTGGCCCAGCGGCATCGCCAGCGCCTGATTGACTTCCGGCATGCGCGCCAGCAACGGGCGGCACCAGGCCGGCGCCATCACATCGATCTCCGCCGACGGGTATTCGGCCTTCAGGGTGCGATAGAGACTTTGCGACATCATCATGTCGCCAACCCAAGAAGGGCCGATAACCAGTATTTTCATACCCAGCGTTAATTCCTTCAGCTTATGCGGTGCGGTTCAACCAGGCCATGTACTCTTTCACGCCTTCGGCGACCGTTTTGAACGGTGCGTCGTAGCCGGCGGCGCGCAGCTTGGTCAGATCGGCCTGGGTGTACGCCTGATAGCGGCCCTTCAGCTTCTCCGGGAACTCGATGTATTCCACCGCGCCTTGCTGATGGAAGTCCACCACCGCGTCAGCCACCGCCTGGAAGGTTTCCGCCCGGCCGGTGCCGCAGTTGAAGATGCCGGATTTGCCGGTTTCCCAGAACCACAGGTTGACCGCCGCCACGTCGCCGACGTAGATGAAGTCACGCTTGAAGTTTTCGCTGCCGGCGAACAGTTTCGGGTTTTCGCCGCGGTTGATCTGGGTGTTCAGGTGGAAGGCGACGCTGGCCATGCTGCCTTTGTGGCCTTCACGCGGGCCGTAAACGTTGAAGTAGCGGAAGCCGCAGATCTGCGAGTCCGCTTCCGGCAGGATCTCACGCACGTACTGATCGAACAGGAATTTGGAATAGCCGTACACGTTGAGCGGCGCTTCATACTGACGCTCTTCGATAAACTCTTCGCGGCCGCCGTAAGTGGCGGCGGAGGAGGCGTACAGGAACGGAATCTCGCGATCCAGGCAGTAGTGCAGCAGGTCTTTGGAGTACTGATAGTTGTTGTCCATCATGTACTTGCCGTCCCACTCGGTGGTCGCAGAGCAGGCGCCTTCGTGGAACACCGCTTCGATCTCGCCCAGATCGTCGCCGGCCACGATGCTGGCGATAAAGTCTTCTTTATCGATATAGTCGGCGATGTCCAGATCGACCAGGTTGACGAACTTGGTGCCGTCTTTCAGGTTGTCCACCACCAGGATATCGCGATATCCCTTGTCGTTCAGTGCCTTAATGATGTTGCTGCCGATCATGCCGGCGCCGCCAGTAACGATAATCATTGGGTTACCCCTGCTAAGCTGCCTGGTGGGGCACAATGCCCCACGCTCAATGGCGGTTATCATAGCATTTCATGCCGCGGCAAACAGCGGAAGGGCTCCGAATATCCCGCATTGCCATTGAAGTCCGCCGTTTGCCGTGATATCTGCTGCAATTTTAATATTCTCTCCCGCGCATTCTCGTCAGTTTGGTTACAAATCAGTAAAATATGCCGCAATTAGCCCAATCCTGGAGATAACCGAATGTCAGCGTCTTTTTATCAGCAGTTGGAACAACAGCTTGCCGCCACGCGCAGTGAAGGGCTGTTCAAGGAAGAACGCATCATTACCTCCGCGCAACAGGCGGACATCGCCGTCGCTGACGGCAGCCATGTGATCAACTTCTGCGCCAATAACTACCTGGGCCTGGCCAACCATCCGGCGCTGATCGCCGCCGCCAAATCGGGGATGGACAGCCACGGTTTCGGCATGGCGTCGGTGCGCTTCATCTGCGGCACCCAGGACAGCCACAAGCAGCTCGAACAGAAACTGGCGGCCTTTTTGGGCATGGAAGATGCGATCCTGTACTCCTCTTGCTTCGACGCCAACGGCGGGCTGTTCGAAACCCTGCTCGGCCCGGAAGACGCCATTATCTCCGATGCGTTGAACCATGCGTCGATCATCGACGGCGTGCGGCTGTGCAAGGCCAAGCGCTATCGCTACGCCAATAACGACATGGCCGAGCTGGCCGCGCAGCTGAAACAGGCCAAAGCCGACGGCGCGCGCCACATTCTGATCGCCACCGACGGCGTGTTCTCGATGGACGGCGTGATCGCCAACCTGAAAGGGGTTTGCGATCTGGCGGACGAGTATCAGGCGCTGGTGATGGTGGATGACTCCCACGCGGTGGGCTTTGTCGGCGCCAACGGGCGCGGCACCCATGAATACTGCGAAGTGATGGGCCGCGTCGATATCATTACCGGTACGTTAGGTAAGGCGCTGGGCGGCGCGTCCGGCGGCTACACCGCCGCCAAGAAAGAAGTGGTGGAGTGGCTGCGCCAGCGTTCGCGCCCGTACCTGTTCTCCAACTCGCTGGCGCCGGCGATCGTCGCCGCGTCGATCAAAGTGCTGGAACTGTTGGAAGAGGGCGATGCGTTGCGCGATCGCCTGTGGGCCAACGCGCGTCTGTTCCGCGAAAAAATGACCGCCGCCGGCTTCACCCTGGCCGGCGCCGATCACGCCATCATCCCGGTCATGCTGGGGGAGGCGAAGCTGGCGCAGGAATTCGCCAATGCGTTGCTCAAGGAAGGCATCTATGTGACCGGTTTCTTCTATCCGGTGGTGCCGAAAGGCCAGGCGCGCATCCGCACCCAGATGTCCGCCGACCACACCCCGGAGCAAATCGAACGCGCAGTGGCGGCGTTTACACGTATCGGTAAGGATCTTGGCGTTATTGCATAAGGTAAAACCATGAAAGCACTGTCAAAACTGAAAGCGGAAGAAGGGATTTGGATGACCGACGTGCCTCAGCCGGAGCTGGGCCACAACGACATCATGATCAAAATCCGCAAAACCGCGATCTGCGGCACCGATGTGCATATCTACAACTGGGACGAGTGGTCGCAAAAAACCATTCCGGTTCCGATGGTGGTCGGCCATGAATACGTGGGCGAAGTGGTGGCGATCGGTCAGGAAGTCAAAGGCTTCAGCATCGGCGATCGCGTGTCCGGCGAAGGCCACATCACCTGCGGCCACTGCCGCAACTGCCGCGGCGGCCGCACGCACCTGTGCCGCAACACCATCGGCGTGGGTGTGAACCGTCCGGGCAGCTTCGCGGAATATCTGGTGATCCCGGCGTTCAACGCCTTCAAGATCCCGGATAACATCTCCGACGAACTGGCTTCGATCTTCGATCCGTTCGGCAACGCGGTGCATACTGCGCTGTCGTTCGATCTGGTCGGGGAAGACGTGCTGGTGTCCGGCGCCGGCCCGATCGGCATCATGGCGGCGGCGGTTTGCAAGCACGTCGGCGCCCGTCATGTGGTGATCACCGACGTTAACGAATATCGTCTGGAACTGGCGCGCAAGATGGGCGTGACCCGCGCGGTGAACGTCAGCAAGGAAAACCTCAACGACGTGATGGCCGAGCTGGGCATGACCGAAGGATTCGACGTCGGTCTGGAAATGTCCGGCGCGCCGCCGGCGTTCCGCACGCTGCTGAACGCCATGAACCACGGCGGGCGCATCGCCATGCTGGGCATTCCGCCTTCGGATATGTCGATCGACTGGAACCAGGTGATTTTCAAAGGGCTGTTTATCAAAGGGATTTACGGCCGCGAAATGTTTGAGACCTGGTACAAGATGGCGGCGCTGATCCAGTCCGGTCTGGATTTGACCCCGATCATCACCCACCGTTTCTCGATCGACGAGTTCCAGCAGGGCTTCGACGCCATGCGCTCCGGCAAGTCGGGCAAAGTGGTGCTGAGCTGGGATTGATCTCGGCAGGCGTGAAAAGGGCCGGAATTCCGGCCCTTTTTTTATGCTTGCGGTTTGGTTTGCGTCCAGTGCTGCCAATGACGCTTGATGAAGGTCACCGGCGGCGAGGTGGCAATGCTGTCGGCGATAACGCCCAGCGCGGTGCCGGCGTTGGTTTTTTCCTTCGGCGGTTTGACCTTGCACTGTTTGATGCCGCCGCTGAACGGGTTCTTCGGCTGCGGTTTTTGCGGTTTGAATGGCGGCGGGACGTAGCTGCCGCCACCGTTGCCCTGCGATTCGTTCAGCAGCGCGCTCGGTTTGACCAGCACGATATCGGCGGGCAGCGACGGCAGCATCTGCTGCAGCACTTTCACCGTTGCCGGGCGCGGGTGGCCGATGGCGATGGCGGAACCGTTGCGCCGCGCCAGTTCAACCGCGCGGTTGAACTGACGGCGGATATCGGCTTCGTTCGCGGTATCGTCGAGGAACACCTTGCGTTTGATCACCTTCACGCCGGTGCCGGCCGCGGCGCGGGTCGCCTGGCTGTTGCCGATGGTCATGCTGTCGAGGAAGTACAGACGGTAGCTTTCGAGCGCCTGCATCACTTTCTGCATGCCCGGCAGGCTGGAGGTCATGGCGCTGCCCATGTGGTTGTTCATGCCGACCGCGTAAGGCACGTTGTTCACCGCGTTGCGGATGATGCGCTGGATCTCGTCGCTGCTCATGGCGGGCTGCAGGGTATCGCGCTCCAGCGGCTGCTTGCTGAGCGGCGCCATCGGCATGTGGATCAGCACTTCGCGGCCCTGGCTGTGGGCGCGGGTGGCCATCAGGCGGGCGTGCGGCGCGTTGGGCAAGACTGCGACCGAGATCGCCGTCGGCATTTGCAGCACCGCGTTTTCTTCGTGGGGGCGGTAGCCCACGTCATCGATGACGATGGAGAGTTTTCCTGCCTGCGCAGCGTAAGCCTGCAGCAGACAGCCCATTAACAGAGCTGTACGGGTTTTGACATAGCGCAAATCTATCTTCCCAACCACGGCAGTGGGTTAACCGCCTGTCCCTGACGACGGATTTCGAAATAGAGCGACGGCGTTCCCTGGCCGCCGCTGGTGCCGACCAGAGCGATCGGCTGGCCGGCGCGCACCTGCGCCCCGACGTTGACCAACGCGCTTTGGTTATAGCCGTACACGCTCATGTCGCCTTTACCGTGTTCGACCACCACCATCAGGCCATAGCCTTGCAGCCAGTCGGCCAGCAGCACGCGGCCATCGGCGACGGCTTTCACTTCGCTGCCTTCGCGGGCTTCGATCACCATGCCTTTCCAGCGTAGCTCGCCCTGCTGCTGCTCGCCAAAGCCGTGCAGCGTGCGGCCGCGCACCGGCCACATCAGCTGGCCGGCCGGACGGCCGAGGCCGCCGGTTCGCGCCATCAGCGAGCGATCGGCTTCGCTAGGTTTGTAGGTGGTGCCGGTTTTCTTCGCCTGCTGTTCCTTGATGCGCACCTGTTCGCGCACCTTGGCCGCTTCACGCGCTTCGCGTTCGGCGCGCGCACGGGCTTCGCGCTCCGCCCGGGCGATCTTGTCGCGCATGCGGGCTTCGTTTTGGCGCAGTTCCACCAGGCGTTGTTGGTCTTTTTCCAGCGAGGCTTCCAGCGCGGTCAGCGTTTTCTTGCGGGCGCCGCGCGCCTGCTCCAACTTCTGCTGCTGCGTCTGTTGTTCGCTCAGTAAGGATTTTTGCTGGCCCTGTTTGGCCACCAGCGTGGTTTTTTGCTTCGCCAGCTCGGCGCGGGTCTGTTTCAGCTCTTCGATGGTTTTCTGGCGCGCTTCGTTCAGATAACCGAAATAGGCCAGAATACGTTCGCTGCGCTGGCTTTCTTCACCGCTGAGGATCAGCTGCACGGCGCTGTGCTGCCCTTGCCGGAAGGCGGCGTCAAGCTGTTTGGCGAGGAGGTTTTGCTGGGTCGATTGCTGCTTTTGCAGCTTGGCGATCGAGGCGTTCAGGCCGGAAATGTCCTTGCCCAACTGGGTGAGCGTGCCCTGGGTGTCGCGCAACTGGCGGCTGGCCTGGGCGATGGTTTTTTCCTGCTGCCGCAGCTGATCCTGCAGCGAGCTGCGCTGCTGTTGCTGCTGCTTCACCGCTTTTTCTTTCTCGGCGATGCTCTGCTGAATGTCTTTCAGCTGGGATTTATTGTCTTCCGCCGCCTGGCCGGCGAGCGGCAACAGCAAGACGCCAGCGCAAAATACGCTGGCGCACATGGCGGTGAACGTCCTTGGCGCGGTGCGTTCAGGCAGCGGCCGGCTGCCTGCGTTTGCGCTTCGGGTTACCCTTGATAGTGCAAAAAACGCCTTCTCCCTCATGGAGAAGGATTATTCCACGATGAACAGCGGCTTACCAGTCATCTCTTGCGGGATTTCCATTCCCATGAGCGTTAACAGGGTTGGCGCGATGTCCGAAAGCTTGCCGCCTTCGACCGCCTGCGCCGGTTTGCCGACGTAAATCAGCGGCACCGGCAGGCTGGTGTGGGCGGTATGCGCCTGGCCGGTGGCCGGATCGCGCATCTGCTCGGCGTTGCCGTGATCGGCGGTGATCAGCAACTGACCGTCGACGTCGCGCACCGCGTCAACCACCTGGGCGATGCAGGCGTCCAGCGTTTCCACCGCTTTGACCGCCGCTTCATACACGCCGGTATGCCCCACCATGTCGCCGTTCGGGTAGTTGCAGATAATGGCGTCGTATTTGCCGCTGCGGATGGCGGTCAACAGTTTGTCGGTCAGTTCGGCGGCGCTCATCTCAGGCTGCAGATCGTAGGTGGCGACCTTCGGCGAATTGACCAGCACGCGGTCTTCCCCTTTGAACGGCGCTTCCACGCCGCCGTTATAGAAGAAGGTGACGTGGGCGTATTTTTCGGTTTCCGAGATGCGCAGCTGGGTTTTGTCGTGCTTCATCAGCCATTCGCCGAAGGTGTTGGCCAGCGACGCCGGCGGATAGGCGCAGGCGGTGTCGATGTCGGCGGCGTACTCGGTCAGCATCACGAAATCGCCGAACTGCACCTGTTTGGCGCGTGGGAAACCGTCGAAATCCGCGTTCACGAAGGCGCGGGTGATCTGGCGCGCGCGGTCAGCGCGGAAGTTCATGAAGATCAACGCATCGCCGTCCTGCATCGCGGCATCGGCCTCGCCGGCGGCGCGAATGACGGTCGGTTTGACGAACTCGTCGTTTTCACCGCGCTGGTAGGCGGCCTGCAAACCGGCTACCGCATCGTCGGCCACGTAGTCGCCTTTGGCCGCGGTCAGCAGGTCATAGGCCAGCTGCACGCGATCCCAACGGTTGTCGCGATCCATGGCGTAGTAGCGCCCAATGAGTGAAGCGATGCGCCCGACGCCCAGCGTGGCGAAGGCCTCGCGGCAGCGCTGCAACGGGGCTTCGGCGCTGCGCGGCGGCGTGTCGCGTCCGTCGAGGAAGGCATGCAGATAGACGGCTTTGGCGCCGCGCCGGGCGGCCAGTTTAATCATGGCCAGGATGTGCTCGTCGTGGCTGTGCACGCCGCCCGGCGACAGCAGGCCCATGATATGCACCGCTTTGCCGGCCGCCACGGCCTTATCGACGGCGGCGGTCAGGACCGGATTGGCGAAGAAGTCGCCGTCGGCGATCGCTTTGTCCAGCCGGGTCAGATCCTGGTATACGATGCGCCCGGCGCCCAGGTTGACGTGGCCGACTTCGGAGTTGCCCATTTGGCCGTCGGGCAGGCCGACATCCAGCCCTGAAGCGGCGATCAGCGTATGCGGCTGCTCCCGCCACAGGCGATCCATCACCGGGGTGCCGGCGTTCAGGATCGCGTTGTCCTGCCGCTCTTCACGGTGGCCGTAACCGTCCAGGATCACCAGTACCATCGGTTTTTTGTTGCTCGACATTGCATTGACCTCTTATGAACTTTTTAAGCTGCGAATAGCCATGCGCCCGCCGGAAGCATGGCTGTTCGCCCTCGAAAAACCGGCTGATTTTACACCGCCGCCGGCGATAAATAGCCCAAAGAGATCAAGGTTGCGGCGAATCGCGCGGGCTTTTATGCTCTGACCTCGGGAATTTCTCAGCGCAGCCCGCAGTTTCTACAATCGCGCTTGCTTATTGGCTGTATTTGCCGCACTCGGCAGGTATACTCTGGAACCTTGACTTATTTATCCCTTAACTGACGGGAGTTGTTACACCCCATGCTGCAAGAAATTATGCCATTCGTAAGCAGACACCCTATTCTGAGCCTGGCTTGGATCGCTCTGCTGGTCGCCGTGATCGTCATGACCTTCAAAAGCCGTTTCTCCAAGGTCAAAGAGATCGCTCGCGGTGAAGCTATCCGCCTGATCAACAAAGAAGATGCCGTGGTGGTTGACACCCGCAGCCGCGACGATTTTCGCCGTGGTCACCTGGCCAGCGCCATCAACCTGACCGCCAGCGAAATCAAAAGCGGCAGCCTGGGCGAGCTGGAAAAACACAAAGCGCAGCCGATCATCGTCGTGTGCGCCAACGGCACCGCCTCCCGCGAACCGGCGGAGAACCTGAGCAAGGCCGGTTTTGAAAAGGTAACGATGCTGAAAGACGGCATCGCCGGCTGGAGCGGAGAAAACCTGCCGCTGGTGCGCGGCAAGTAACCGTTAAACCTATTTGAGGTGGCAATCCATGGCTAACATTGATATCTACACCAAAGCGACTTGCCCGTTCTGCCATCGCGCCAAGGCGCTGTTGAACAGCAAGGGCGCGGCGTTTAACGAGATCGCCATCGACGGCGATAGCGCCAAGCGCGAAGTGATGATCGAGCGCAGCGGGCGCACCACCGTGCCGCAGATTTTCATCGACGGCCGGCATATCGGCGGCTGTGATGATTTATATGAACTCGATGCTCGCGGCGGCCTGGATCCGCTGCTTTAAGCAGCTTGCCGGTTCACCGAGTGTCAATAAGGACGTTTAACCAAGGGTATTACTCACATGTCAGAACAAAACAGCACTGAAATGGCTTTCCAGATCCAACGTATTTATACCAAGGACATCTCCTTCGAAGCGCCGAACGCGCCGCAGGTTTTCCAGCAGGAATGGCAGCCGGAAGTTAAACTTGATCTGGATACCGCGTCCAGCCAACTGGCTGACGAAGTGTATGAAGTGGTACTGCGCGTAACCGTGACGGCGACCCTGGGCGAAGAGACGGCGTTCCTGTGCGAAGTGCAACAGGCGGGCATCTTCTCGGTAGCAGGCATCGAAGGCACGCAGCTGGCGCATTGCCTGGGCGCATACTGCCCGAACATCTTGTTCCCGTATGCGCGCGAGTGCATCACCAGCCTGGTTTCCCGCGGCACATTCCCGCAGCTGAACCTGGCACCGGTCAACTTTGACGCGCTGTTCATGAACTATCTGCAGCAGCAGGCGGAAGGCGAAGGTGCCGCACCACATCAGGATGCCTGATGAACACCGTCAATGCTTCAATGACTGTCATCGGTGCCGGCTCGTACGGCACCGCATTGGCCATCACGCTGGCGCGTAACGGCCACACCGTGGTGTTGTGGGGGCATAACCCCGCGCAAATTCAAACGTTGCAGCGCGATCGCTGCAATCAGGCGTTTCTGCCCGACGTTCCTTTCCCCGATACCCTGCTGCTTGAAGCCGATTTGGCGCGTGCGCTGGCTGCCAGCCGCGACGTGCTGGTGGTGGTGCCGAGCCATGTGTTCGGCGACGTGTTGCGCCAGCTGAAGCCGCATCTGCGCCCTGACGCCCGCATCGTGTGGGCCACCAAGGGGCTGGAGGCTGAAACCGGCCGGTTGCTGCAGGACGTGGCGCGTGAGGCGTTGGGCGAGGCGATCCCGCTGGCGGTGCTCTCCGGGCCGACGTTCGCCAAAGAGCTGGCCGCCGGCCTGCCGACGGCGATTGCGCTGGCGGCGACCGATGCGCAGTTCGCCGACGATCTGCAACAGCTGCTGCACTGCGGCAAGAGCTTCCGCGTCTACAGCAATCCCGACTTCATTGGCGTTCAGCTTGGCGGCGCGGTGAAGAACGTGATCGCCATCGGCGCCGGCATGTCCGACGGCATCGGTTTCGGCGCCAACGCCCGCACCGCGTTGATTACGCGCGGGCTGGCGGAAATGAGCCGTCTGGGTTCTGCGCTGGGCGCCGACCCTTCGACGTTCATGGGCATGGCGGGGCTGGGAGATCTGGTGCTAACCTGCACGGACAACCAGTCGCGCAACCGCCGCTTCGGCATTATGCTGGGGCAGGGCAAAGGCGTGCAGGAAGCGCAGGACAGCATCGGTCAGGTGGTCGAGGGCTATCGCAATACCAAAGAGGTGTTGGCGTTGGCGCAGCGGCACGGCGTGGAAATGCCGATCACCGAACAGATCTATCAGGTGCTTTACTGCAACAAGGACGCCCGCGAAGCGGCGCTGAGCCTGCTGGGGCGAGCCCGAAAGGACGAAAAGCCCAGCGCGTGACATAAAACGATATGTCGGGGCAGCGGAATGCTGACCCCGCAAATGACCTGGGCCGCTCCGCGCCACCGTGTGAAGCGGCCCGTTTGGCAAGGCAAAGGGGTATGTGATGTCGTCAGAAGAGTTGGAACAGGTCTGGAACAGCATTAAATCAGAAGCGCGAGCACTGGCTGATTGTGAACCGATGCTGGCCAGCTTTTTCCATGCGACGTTGCTCAAGCATGAGAACCTGGGCAGCGCGCTCAGCTATATGTTGGCCAACAAGCTGGCGACGCCGATCATGCCCGCCATCGCGGTGCGCGAGGTGGTGGAAGAGGCCTACAAGTCCGACAATCAGATGATCGTTTCGGCGGCGCGCGATATTCTCGCGGTGCGGCTGCGCGACCCGGCGGTCGATAAATACTCCACGCCGCTGCTTTACCTGAAAGGGTTCCACGCGCTGCAGGCTTACCGCATCGGCCACTGGCTGTGGCAGCAAGGGCGGCAAGCGCTGGCGATCTACCTGCAAAATCAAATTTCCGTCGCCTTCGGCGTAGACATCCACCCGGCGGCGACCATCGGCTGCGGCATCATGCTCGACCACGCCACCGGCATCGTGATTGGTGAAACGGCGGTGGTGGAAAACAACGTTTCTATTCTGCAGTCGGTCACCCTGGGCGGTACCGGTAAAACCAGCGGCGACCGTCACCCGAAAATTCGCGAAGGGGTGATGATTGGCGCCGGCGCCAAAATTCTCGGCAATATCGAAGTGGGCAAGGGCGCCAAGATTGGCGCGGGCTCGGTGGTCTTGCAGGCGGTGCCGCCGCACACCACCGCCGCCGGCGTACCGGCGCGCATCGTCGGGCGCCCGGAGAGCGATACGCCGTCGATGGATATGGATCAATACTTCAACGGCACCAACCACGGATTCGAGTACGGCGACGGCATCTAAGCCGTGCCTGCGGGTCCATTCAGGGGGAGCTTCGGCTCCCCCTGTGTTTTTCAAGCGGCGGTCAGCCCTGTTTCGGGAACTGGGTGATATCGGTAACGATATCGTCGATCGCCGCCTTGACGTCATCCGCCGTGACCGGCGTGCTGTCGTTGTTGACAGTTTTACCGTAGGCCTTGCGCACCACTTCCATCACCGTTTTACCGGTATCCTGGTCGATCAACTCGCCTTCGATATACAGCGCGGTATTTTGCGTCCGGTGCCCGGTAGCCGCCATGGTGCTGGCAACCACCGCAGCGACCGGCACCACCTCATAGAACTTCATGTCTTCGTTTTCGGCCGAAACGGCGGTGATGGCGAGTTTGGCCACCAGCACGCGCGAGCCCGCCGGGCTTGGCAGAATGGTAAAGCGGTTCTGCAGCGCGGTTTTGATCCGCTGGGTCGCGTAGGCCTTAATCTTGTTCAACGTGTCCTGGCTGACGCGCGCCGTGGGTTTCTCCGCCGGGAAATAGACCACCGGTTGGAAATAGATGCCGCGATAGTTGGATTCCTTGTAACTCGGATCTACCCAGCGCAGCGTTTTATGACCGCTGGGCGAGGTGGTTTCCTGCAGTTTGCTGTAATCGGACAAGAAGCCCGAATATTGCGACGTTTGGGTGACTTTGGACGAACAGCCCGCCAGCAACAGGCCCGCTGCCAGAACGGCCATGGCAACGCTCAAGCGTTGTTTTTTCATGTGGTTTCCTATGATGAGTGGTGATTACCCTTACAAAACATAGCGCATTATCTGCGGCGTAGCGGGCATTTTCGGGGCCGGGCGTGCCCTGTCGCGGCCTTTTTTCAGGATCGTGATGCGCCGCCGGTTTTTGTCGCCAGCGCCGGTGATAAGGCGGCGAGTGAGGCATCCGCTCTGGCCAGCGTCAGGCGTAGCTCAGCTTGCCACTGTGGCAACAATGGCCAGAGATCCGCCTGATGTTCGGCTTGCAGGCACCAAACCTCCCGGTCGTGCCAATCACCGAGGGCATTTTGCGCCGCTTTCAGGCTCGCTATCGCGGCGGGAGAAAGGGGAAGGCGTTGCGGGTAGGCTTCGGCCGCGTAACGCAGGCGTTTAACCAGCAGCCGCAGACGGTGGCGATCGTAGCCGGTATCAGCCAACGCCCGGCGCAATTGCCGCTGCTGGCGCTGCAGGCGTCGGTTCACACGGTGTTTGGCGGCGCGTTGCGCGGTGCGGCGAAAGCGGTGCGGCCAGGCGTGCAATAGCGAAGGGAAGCGGATGAGCTGCGGGTTGGCGAGCAGTTGGCGGCAGCGGGCCTGAAAATCGCTCTGGCGCACGTTGGCCTGCCAATCCAGATGATGGTGCGCCAGTTCGGCGATCAGCACCTCGAGATCGCGCAGCGGCGTCGTGAGCCTGCCCAACTGGGCGGCGGCCCGATCGAGCCGCGTTGCGCCGGGGCAACCGTGCAACGGGCGCAGCAGGCTGCGGATACGGCGCAGACTGACGCGCAAATCGTGCAGCGCTTCGCTGTCCGGCGCCTGTTGCAGCCGCTGTAGCGCCTCGTTCAGCGCCGACTCGAGCCGGCGAAGCGGGGTGACAATATCCTCGACGAAAGCCATGTGCCGTTCCTGGAGAGAGCATCGCAACGATGCCTCCTTCAGTATGGCGCGTCGTTGCGGATTACGCCTTGATCAGCGCGCCGGCATAGTCCAGCTGCCGCCAGGCTTCATAAACCACCACCGCGACGGCATTCGACAGGTTCATGCTGCGGCTTTGCGCCTGCATCGGGATGCGGATTTTTTGCTGCGCGGGCAGCGCATCGAGGATGTCGGCGGGCAACCCGCGCGTTTCCGGGCCGAACAGCAGGTAGTCGCCAGCCTGATAGCTGACGGCGCTGTGCGCCGGCATGCCTTTGGTCGTGAGAGCAAACAGCCGTTGCGGATCCTCGGCGGCGAGAAAAGCGGCGTAGTCGGCATGACGGTGGACGCGGGTGAACTCATGGTAATCCAGCCCGGCGCGGCGCAGACGCTTGTCGTCCCACGGAAAACCCAGCGGTTCGATCAGATGCAGATTAAAGCCGGTATTGGCGCACAGGCGGATGATATTGCCGGTATTGGGTGGAATCTCGGGTTCAAATAAAACGATGTTCAGCATGTTGCAGGCCCCTCGTGAACGAGGGGCGCAGGATAGCAAACTCTTACTGTTCTGTCTTAGACGATAGGCGTTGATGATGCAGCGGCAGCCACAGCACCAGCCGCAGACCGCCAAGCGGGCTGTCTTCGGCCTTCACCCAGCCGCGATGCTGATTGACCGCCGCCTCGACGATCGCCAGACCAAGGCCGGTGCCGCCGGACTCACGGTCGCGCGCCTCATCGGTGCGGTAGAACGGGCGGAAAATCTGCTCGCGATCTTCGGCGCTGACGCCGGGGCCGTCGTCGTCAACCTGGATGGTCACGCCCTGATTGTCGGCGCTGAACGCCACGGCGATGCGGGTGTGCGAATAACGCAGGGCGTTGCGCACGATGTTTTCCAACGCGCTGTCCAGCGCGCTCGCGTTGCCGAACAGCGTCCACGGGCCGGGCGGCGCAGCGATCTCCAACTGCTTGCCCATCTGTTCCGCTTCGAAACGGGCGTTGTCCAGCACGTCGGCCCACAGTTCGTTGGCCTTCAACTGCTCGCGCGCCAGCTCGCCCTTCTGCTGCCCGCGCGACAGCGCCAGCAGATCGTTGATCATCGAATCCAGCCGCTGCGCTTCGGTTTCGATGCGCGCCAGTTCGTGGCCTTCGCCGTGGCGGCGGCGCATCAGCGCGGTGGCCAACTGCAGGCGAGTCAGCGGCGTGCGCAGCTCGTGCGAGATGTCCGAGATCAGCCGCTGCTGCGCGTTCATCATGCGCTCCAGCGCGCTGACCATTTGGTTGAAGCTGGCGCCGGTGGCCAGGAACTCCTGCGGACCGGCCTCCAGCTCCGGATGCTGCTTCAGGTTGCCGCGCGCCACGTCATCGGCGGCGTTCTTCAGCTTGCGCGCCGGCTTCGCCAGGCTCCAGGCCAGCCACAGCAGCAGCGGGGCGCTGATCAGCATGGTGACGATCAGCAGCAGCAGCGGCCGGTCGAACATCAGGTTGATGAAATCGGATTGCGGGCTGTTGGCGGGACGGATCAGGTACAGCTGGTAGTTGTCTTCGCCGTCGCGCACCGCGAACGGCCCGACCAGCTCGACGCGGCCGTATTTTTTCTTCTTCGGATGATCCGAGTTATCGGATTGGCCGATGAAGTTGCGGACGATCTGCATTTCGTTGCGCTGCGCGCCGATCACCCGGCCTTCGCTGGTGACCAGCAGCAGGCGTTGGCCCGGCGGCGCCCATTTGTCGATGGCGCGGAACAGGCGGCGCCACCACATCAGATCGTTGGCCGGATCGTTTTGCAGCTCGGCCTCGACGTGCTGTTCCAGCATCAACCCCTGCCGCTGCTCGCTGTCGAGCAGCGAGGTCATTTGGCGGGAGTCGAGCTTGGGCACCATCAGCACCAGCATTAGCACCAGGGCTAACGTGAACCAGAAAATGGCGAAGATGCGTGCCGTCAAACTGTTGATCATGTTGCAGATACCATCAAATAACCACGCCCGCGCAGGGTTTTGAACCACGGATGCCCGTCTTTGCGATCCGGCAGCTTACGCCGCAGGTTGGAGATGTGCATGTCGATAGCGCGATCGAACGGAGTCAGGCGTTTGCCCAGCACTTCCTGGCTCAGCAGTTCGCGCGACACCACCTGGCCGAGATGCTGCGCCAGCAGATACAGCAGGGTGAACTCGGTGCCGGTCAGATCCAGCACCTGGCCGTCGAAGCTGGCCTCCTGGCGGCCGGGGTTCAGCTGCAGGCCATCGACATCCAGCGTCGGGGCGCCGCTGTCGACCTGTTGCTGCTGTTCGCTCCAGTTGGAACGGCGCAGAATGGCGCGAATGCGCGCGACCAGCTCGCGATCGTTGAAGGGTTTCGGCAGGTAATCATCGGCGCCCAGCTCCAGGCCCAGCACGCGGTCCAGCTCGCTGCCGCGCGCGGTCAGCATGATGACCGGCGTCTGGTGATGTTGGCGCAGTTCTTTCAGCGTATCGATGCCGTTTTTCTTCGGCATCATGATGTCGAGCAGCAGCAGATCGACGGAGCTGTCCAGCAGCGACAACGCCTGCTCGCCATCGTGCGCGACGACGATATTAAAACCTTCCATTTCAAGCAGTTCTTTTAACAGCGAGGTCAACTCGCGGTCGTCGTCAACTAACAGAATCTTGTTCATTATGATTTACCTCCAGACGCAAAATACGTCATCAACTGTTGCCATTCCATGACTTTACGTAGTTTTACATGCACTGACGCAGGTTTTCAGGTGTGGCGGTACACTGCTCCTCGTTGATTCGCAAAGTGAGAAAGCTTGAGGAGTTGAAATGCGTAAGGTGACCGCATTAGTTATGGCATCACTGCTGGCAATTGGTTCGACCGCTGCCTTCGCTGCCGACACTATACCGGACACAGCCCAACCTCCCGGCAACGACGCGATGACCCGAATACCCGGCCAGCACCATATGTTCGACGGTGTCAGCCTCAGCGAACAGCAGCGCCAGCAAATGCGCGATTTGATGCGCCAGGCCCGGCACGATCTGCCTGGTGTCAATGTAGCTGAAATGGAAGCCATGCATAAACTGGTGACCGCAGAGAAATTTGACGAAGCCGCCGTGTACGCCCAGGCGGAAAAGATGGCCCAACAGCAGGTCAAGCGCCAGGTCGAAATGGCCCGGGTGCGCAACCAAATGTATAACCTGCTGACGCCAGAGCAAAAAAGTGTTTTAGACCAGAAACATCAGCAGCGCATGCAGCAGATGGAGCAACAAATTTCTGGTTTGCAGCAAGCTTCTGCCCAGAAGTGAAGTACGACTGAGTAGTCCCCTGTTTTTCCTTGCCATAGACACCATCCCTGTCTTCCCCGCCATGATGGCGGGGTTTTTTTTATCCGACATTTCGCTATATTGAGCGCCACACCTTTTGGCCGGGGCCCCTTATGGAACAGCGCTATGCACGCCTGGTAAAGTCCGCCGCGTTGGCCGCAACCGCGCTGGCGTCGTCGCTGCTGTTGATTAAAATCGTCGCCTGGTACCACACCGGTTCGGTCAGCCTGTTGGCGGCGCTGGTGGATTCGTTGGTCGATATCGCCGCCTCGCTGACCAACCTTCTGGTGGTGCGCTATTCGCTGCAGCCGGCCGATGCCGAGCACACCTTCGGCCACGGCAAAGCGGAATCGCTGGCGGCGCTGGCGCAAAGCATGTTTATTTCCGGCTCCGCCCTGTTTTTGTTCCTCACCGGCTTCCAGCACCTGTATGCGCCGCAAGCGCTGCGCGATCCCGGCGTCGGGGTCGTGGTGACGGTGATCGCGTTGGTCAGCACGCTGATTCTGGTCACCTATCAACGCTGGGTGGTCAGAAAAACGCGCAGTCAGGCCGTACGCGCAGATATGCTGCATTATCAGTCAGATGTCATGATGAATGGTGCTATTCTTATCGCTCTTGGGCTAAGCTGGTACGGCTTCCAACGGGCGGATGCGTTGTTCGCGCTGGGCATCGGCGTTTACATCCTCTATAGCGCGTTGCGCATGGGCTATGAAGCGGTGCAGTCGCTGTTGGATCGGGCGTTGCCGGATGACGAGCGCCAGGCGATTATCGCCGTGGTTTCCTCCTGGCCCGGCGTGAAAGGCGCACACGATCTGCGCACGCGTCAGTCGGGGCCGACGCGTTTCATCCAGCTGCATCTGGAGATGGAGGACACGCTGCCGCTGCGCGAGGCGCACCGGTTGGCCGATCAGGTGGAACAAGCCCTGCGGCAACGTTTTGCGGGGGCGGACGTCATCATTCACCTGGATCCGTGCTCCGTGGTGCCGCCGGGTAGGCAGGGGCATTGGGAGCTATAATCATATAGAGGCATAGCGCAACGTATTATCATGAATATCTGAGTTAGCTCAGCGTGCCATGCGGTGTTTTAACCGTTATATTGCGTGACTTGAATCAATTCAGCTGGGTGTTTTTGATATAATATCCAGCAATAAGCCGTAAAGCTGGTTTTCTGCAGCCGGAGAGGTTTCAAGACGATCGGCGGAGACAGAATTCTTAAGAAATTGCATCTACACAGTTCAGAGGTAGTCATGATCAAGAAAATCGGTGTACTGACGAGCGGCGGTGATTCGCCGGGTATGAACGCTGCAATCCGCGGCGTTGTGCGTTCTGCGCTTTCAGAAGGTCTGGAAGTTTTTGGTATTTACGATGGCTACCTTGGCTTGTACGAAGATCGCATGGAGCAGCTGGACCGCTATAGCGTGTCCGACATGATCAATCGCGGCGGCACCTTCCTCGGCTCTGCCCGCTTCCCGGAATTCAGGGATGAAAACGTGCGCGCCAAGGCGATTGAAAACCTGAAGAATCGCGGTATCGACGCGCTGGTGGTGATCGGCGGCGACGGTTCCTACATGGGCGCCAAACGCCTGACGGAAGAAGGCTTCCCGTGCATCGGCCTGCCAGGCACCATCGATAACGATGTCGCCGGTACCGACTACACCATCGGTTACTTCACCGCGCTGGAAACCGTGGTGGAAGCGATCGACCGCCTGCGCGATACCTCCTCGTCGCACCAGCGCATCTCTATCGTGGAAGTGATGGGCCGTTACTGCGGCGATCTGACGCTGGCGGCGGCGATTGCCGGCGGCTGCGAATTCATCGTGCTGCCTGAAATCGAATTCAATCGCGAAGATCTGGTGTGCGAAATCAAGGCCGGTATCGCCAAGGGCAAAAAGCACGCCATCGTAGCGATCACCGAGCACATCTGCGATATCGATGAGCTGGCGCGCCACATCGAGCAGGAAACCAAGCGTGAAACCCGCGCTACCGTGCTGGGCCACATTCAACGCGGCGGTTCACCGGTCGCCTATGACCGCATCCTGGCCTCGCGCATGGGCGCCTACGCCATCGAACTGCTGCTGCAGGGTTACGGCGGCCGCTGCGTCGGTATCCAGAACGAAAAGATGGTGCATCACGACATCATCGACGCGATCGAAAACATGAAGCGTCCGTTCAAGGGCGACTGGCTGGAAACGGCGAAAAAGCTGTACTGATTCGCCGCTCACCGCGCGCTGAAAGCCTCCGCTTGCGGGGGCTTTTTTATGCTCGCCGGTGACATATTCCAGAATCATCTATCCCAAACTTTTTTATTCTTTAATTGCCGGGAAAGTTTCTGGCAGGCTCTGATGCTAAATCAACCGATTGAGGTTGCGTTAATTTTCTGGGAGAGCCTGTCGATGCGTAAATGGGGTGTAGGTCTGACATTGGTGCTGTTGGCGTCCGGCGCCATGGCGAAGGATATTCAGTTGCTGAACGTGTCATACGATCCGACGCGTGAGTTCTATCAGGCTTACAACACGGCATTCAGCAAGCATTACCAGGCGGAAACCGGCGACAAGGTGACGGTGCGTCAGTCGCACGGCGGCTCCGGCAAACAGGCGACTTCGGTGATCAACGGCATCGAGGCCGACGTGGTGACGCTGGCGTTGGCCTATGACGTCGACGCCATCGCTGAACGCGGGCGCATTGAGAAAGACTGGATAAAACGCCTGCCGGACAACTCGGCGCCTTACACGTCGACCATCGTCTTCCTGGTGCGCAAAGGCAACCCGAAACAAATTCATGACTGGCCTGACTTGATCAAGCCGGGCGTGTCGGTGATCACCCCGAATCCGAAAACCTCCGGCGGCGCCCGCTGGAACTACCTCGCCGCCTGGGGCTACGCGTTGCATCACAACAACAACGATAAGGCCAAGGCGCAGGCGTTCGTCAAAGACCTGTACAAGAACGTAGAAGTGCTGGATTCCGGCGCGCGCGGCTCGACCAACACCTTCGTTGAGCGCGGCATCGGCGACGTGCTGATCGCCTGGGAAAACGAAGCGCTGCTGGCGGAGAAAGAGCTGGGCAAAGACAAGTTCGAGATAATCACCCCGAGCGAATCGATTCTGGCCGAACCGACGGTGTCGGTGGTGGATAAGGTGGTCGATAAACGCGGCACCCGCGACGTGGCGACCGCCTACCTGAAGTATCTGTATTCGCCGGAAGGGCAGACTATCGCGGCGCAGCACTATTATCGCCCGCGCGATGCGGCGGTGGCGGCCAAGTTCGCCGGCCAGTTCCCGCAGCTGAAGCTGTTCACCGTGGATGACACCTTCGGCGGTTGGACCGAAGCGCAGAAGGTGCATTTCGCCACCGGCGGCGTCTTCGACGAGATAAGCAAACGCTGATCCCGTTCGAGCGGCAATAAAAAACCCCGGCAAGCCGGGGTTTTTTTATGACAAGCCTAAGACAATCAGGCTTTTTTCGCTGCGGCAGCGGCCTTGACGATCACGGCGAAAGCGTCGGCTTTCAGCGAGGCGCCGCCCACCAGCGCGCCGTCGATATCCGGCTGGGAGAACAGCTCTGCGGCGTTCTTGTCGTTCACCGAACCGCCGTACTGGATGATGATTTCAGCGGCGACCGCGGCATCGTGTTTGGCGATGTGATCGCGGATAAATTTGTGCACGGCCTGCGCTTGCGCAGGGGTGGCGGATTTGCCGGTACCGATGGCCCAGACCGGCTCATAGGCGATCACGGTGCCTTTCATCGCCGGTGCGCCCAGCGTTTTCAGTACGGCGTCGATCTGGCGCGCGCACACTTCTTCGGTTTTGCCCGCTGCGTTTTCCGCTTCGGTTTCACCGATGCACAGCACCGGGATCAGACCGGCTTCTTTCAGCACGGCGAATTTCTCGGCGATCACTTCGTCGCTTTCTTTGTGGTAGGTGCGACGCTCGGAGTGGCCGATGATGATGTACTGAGCGCCGACGTCTTTCAGCATGTTGGCGGAAACTTCACCGGTGAAGGCGCCGGACAGGTTAACGTCCACGTTCTGCGCGCCCAGCGCGATGCGGCTGCCGGCCAGCGCGTGCTTGGCCTGATCCAGATACATCACCGGCGGGGCGATGGCGACGCCACAGCCGTCAACGCTGCTCAGCTCACTGCGCAGACCGGCGATCAGTTCGTTGACCATGTGGGTGCTGCCGTTAAGCTTCCAGTTACCCATAACTAATGGATGACGCATGTTTTTTCCTCCAACTAGGGAACGCGAGAGTCGAAATGACAACTGCCGGACCGGCAGTTTACCTGCCCAACAGTATAGAGATCATTAAGCGCGAAGGCTTTGCTTTTCGTCATTAAATGCCGCGCCGTTACGGCTCGGAAAGCGCCAGCTTAATCGGTTCAACCGCGAAGGTGACCCCTTTATCGCCGTTGTCCGAGACGACATAGCGAATGGCGCCGACCTGCTGTTGGTAAAAACGCGATCCTTTGCCTTTTTCCAGCAGGCTGTTCACCTTGTTCTGACTCTGTTCCACCGTCAGCGCCGGTTCGAACTGACGCATCAGCGCCGCCATGTAGTTGATGGCGATGGCGCGCGCGGCTTTTTCTTCATTGGCCTGCTGCAGCGGCAGATGTGTGATCTGCAACGTTTTGATTTTACCGGTACCTTTCTCCAGTGCGGTGGAGGCGTACAGGTTTTCGTTGAGTTTACTGGCGGCGCGCGTCAGCAGCGGCGAATCGTCTTCGGCGGCGGGAATGGCGCGGAATTCGCCAATCGGCAGCTTCGGGTTATCGCGGTTGTACTTTTCACGGAATTTAATCACCGTCAGGTCGAACGTCGGCGCGCCGGCCAGCAGGTAAGGCGCGGTCGGTTTCGCTTCGGCGGCGGGCGGTTCGGCCCAGGCGCTGGCGGCGGCCTGCAGCAGGCAGGCGATGGCGAGGGTTTTTCTCAGCATGGCGTATGGCATCAAGGACAAAGATGGCTCCGATTAAAGCGATAACCCGCAGGCCTTGTCAAAGATCCCACGCCATTATCGGTTCGCTGACGAGAAAGCTGTGCGGCGCGCCGCGTTATGCGAGGCGGAAAACTCGGCCCGGCAGCGCCTATGTTACACTGCGGCGCAGAATATGGGCAGGCTTAGAGCGCAGGAATCGATGACGTTACAACAGTGGTGTTTTTCTTTTAAGGGCCGCATCGGGCGGCGCGACTTCTGGATCTGGATGGGGCTGTGGCTGGTGCTGATGGCGGCGGCGTTTACGCTGGCCAACTATCAGCTGATCGCCATCCAATCCATCGCTTTCTTTATCGTGGCGCTGCTGTGGCCGACGGCGGCGGTGCTGGTCAAGCGCCTGCACGATCGCAACAAGGCCGGCTGGTGGGCGCTGCTGCTGATCCTGGCGTGGATGCTGGCGGCGGGGAACTGGCAGATGCTGGCACCGATCTGGCAATGGGGCGTCGGGCGTTTCATTCCGACGCTGATTATCGTGATGATGATGATCGATTTGGGCGCCTTCGTCGGCACGCCGGGAGACAATCGGTTCGGCCCGGAAGCCGAACCGGTGAAGTTCCGCTGATCCCCGCCGGGTTACCAGTAGTGTTCGCTGGTGATATGGCCCGGCTTGCGGCGCAGGTGCTTGCGCATCTGGCGTTGGTCTTTCAGCGTTTGCTGCGTATCTCGCACCATTTGCGGGTTGCCGCACAGCATCACGTGGCTGGTTTCGGCGTCGATGGTCAAGCCGATCGCCGCTTCCAGTCGGCCGTCCTCGATCAGCGCCGGCACGCGGCCGGTCAGTGAGCCGGGCGTCTCTTCACGGCTGACGACGGTCTGGATGCGCAGCTTGCCGTTGTAGCGTTGCTGCAGTTGCTGCATCAGCGGCAGGTAGCTCAGGTCGCGCGCAAAACGCGCGGCGTGCACCAGCACCAGGTTGTTAAAGCGCTCGAGGCCGGCGCCTTGCTGCAGAATCGATAAATAGGGGCCAATGGCGGTGCCGGTCGCCAGCATCCACAGCGTGTCGCAGTCGGGCACCTCGTCCAGCACGAAGAAGCCGGCGGCTTCTTTGGTCACCATCAGGTCCGATCCCGGCCGCAGCTGATTGAGGCGCGGGCTCAGTTTGCCTTCCGGCACCGTGACCAGATAGAACTCCAGGTTGGCGTCATCGGGGGCATTGACGTAGGAGTAGGCGCGCTGCACCCGTTCACCGTCGATCTCCAGCGCCAGCTTGGCGAATTGCCCGGCTGTGAAAGGATCGATGGGGGCATTGACCACCAGGCTGAACAGCCCGTCGGTCCATTGTTTTACCTGCGTAACCTTGCCGTTTACCCATTCAGCCATACTCTAAAGCTCCCGTGGTCGAATCAAATAAGCACAATGTCGTGAGCCGGAAATGGCGTGCGCGGTGCGCTCTACCCGGTAGTCGTTGCCGAACAGCCGGTGAAACAGCTGCAGCTCGGAATTGCACAGGCTGCTGCAGTTGGAACCGGCCACGCCGATCGGACAGTGGTTTTCCACCAGCAGCGCACCGTGCGGATGATCGAGCAATTCGGCCATGTAACCGTCGTGTTGCCGCAGGCGAACCAGGCGGGTTAGCCGATCCTGATGGCTGCGCTCGGCGGACAGCTCTTCGGCATAGCGCAGATAAAGCTGCTCTTCGCGCGCGATGAGCAACGGTTCCACGCCGGCGCCGCCAAACAGCTGCAGCGCGGATTCCCGCAGTCGCTCCTGATCGTCGGCCGTGTAGGCGTGCCCCCGCTCGGTCAGCGACCAGTAGCGCGTCGGGCGGCCGACCTTGCTGCGCGCTTCTTCGTAACAAACCAGCTCACGTTTTTCCAGGGATTGCAGATGTTGTCGGATGCCCATCGGCGTGATGTCCAGACGCTCCGCCAGCATTTTGGCGGAGTGCGGGCCGAGAGCCTTTAACTGCAATAAAATCAGCTCAGGTGTTTTCATGAACCAAATCCCTATGGTGTTATTTTATTTCAAGTTGATGAAAATAATTATCGATTAAATGCTAAAGCGCAGCTACTGCAAACGCGCTAATTTTTACCCCCAAAGCGTTAGACGTACAGTTTAATTTACGAGCCTGGTCGGGTTTGCTGCCAGTGTGACCTGGATCAATATTTGTCTGAAACTCGCTAAAAAAATCAGATTTGATTAGCTTATGCCGCCATAGAGGGCTGCTCGCCGTTCTGGCTGCTGCAACGGCCATACCGGGACGCTGTGACGAGTTGAAACGTTAACGAAGATAATGAGAAAACTAGAGAACTTTCACCTGCTGGTGATGCTTATCCTGTTGGTCGCCGTCGGCCAGATGGCGCAAACCATTTATGTTCCCGTTATTGCTGACATCGCTCACGATCTGTCGGTGCGCACCGGCGCCGTGCAGCGGGTGATGGCGGCGTATTTGCTGACCTACGGTTTCTCCCAGCTGATTTACGGGCCGATATCGGATCGTATCGGGCGTCGTCCGGTGATCCTGACCGGCATGATGATCTTCCTGGTGGGGGCGCTGGGCGCGCTGCTGTCCACCAACCTGACGATGCTGGTCGCCGCCAGCGCCATCCAGGGCATGGGCACCGGCGTGGCGGGCGTGATGGCGCGCACCATGCCGCGCGATCTGTATGCCGGCACCGCGCTGCGCTATGCCAACAGCCTGCTGAATATGGGGATTTTGGTCAGCCCGCTGTTGGCGCCGGTGATCGGCGGCGCGCTGGCGATGGTGTTCGGCTGGCGAGCCTGTTACGCCTTCCTGCTGGCGCTGTGCGCCTGCGTCGCCTTCGCGATGTTCCGCTGGCTGCCGGAGACCCGTCCGGTCCAGACAGAAAAACGCCGCATGCTGGCCAGTTTCCGCCAGCTGCTGAGCGACAGCACCTTCAGTTGCTATCTGGTGATGCTGATCGGCGCGCTGGCGGGGATTGCGGTATTTGAAGCCAGCTGCGGCGTGTTGATGGGCGGTGTGTTGGGGCTGAGCGGCCTGACCGTCAGCATCCTGTTCATTCTGCCGATCCCGGCGGCGTTTTTCGGCGCCTGGTACGCCGGGCGCGACGGCAAGACCTTCCATACGCTGATGTGGCATTCGGTGCTGAGCTGTCTGCTGGCGGGAGCGATGATGTGGATCCCGGGCTGGTTCGGCGTAATGAACATCTGGACGCTGATCGTGCCGGCTGCATTGTTCTTCTTCGGCGCCGGCATGCTGTTCCCGCTGGCGACCACCGGGGCGATGGAGCCGTTCCCTTACCTGGCCGGCGCGGCGGGCGCGTTGGTGGGCGGCATGCAGAACATGGGCTCCGGTCTGGCGACCTGGCTTTCCGCCATGCTGCCGCAAACCGGGCAGTTCAGCCTCGGCTTGCTGATGTTCGCGATGGCGGTGCTGATCCTGCTGTGCTGGTGGCCGCTGTCCAACCGGATGCAGCATCAGGGACACACCGCATAACGACAGGGCGCCATTCGGCGCCCTCATACCGTTGACAAAGGGGAGAAAAAGCGTGGTTTTTCCCCCCTTTGCGGGGATCAGCCGAAAATCAATGAATTGATTTTCCTTGTTTTCTATTTGCTGCTCTCTATCAACCCGGCAAGGGCATGAGGTTTGTCATCAATCATCAGGGCGCCATTCGGCGCCCTGTTTCGTTACAGCAGAAACTCGTGCAGCGCCGGGTCTTTGCGATCCAGATAGTGGGTTGAACGGATACGGCGAAGGGTGCGCGACTTGCCGCGGATCAGTAACGTTTCGGTCGTGGCCATGTTGCCCTTGCGGCTGATGCCCTCCAGCAAATCGCCCTTGGTGATGCCGGTGGCGGAGAAGATGACGTTGTCGTTGCGCGCCATCTGGTCCAGGCGCAAGACCTGACCGGCCTCGATGCCCATCTCACGGCAGCGCGCCAGCTCCTGCTCGCCGAGGCGGCGGTTCTCGGGGCTGTCGCCTTTCACTTCATGGCGCGCCAGCAAACGCGCCTGCATGTCGCCGTCCAGCGCGCGGATCACCGCGGCGGAGATCACCCCTTCCGGCGCGCCGCCGATGCCATACATCACATCGACCTCGCTTTCCGGCATGCAGGTGAGAATGGAGGCCGCCACATCGCCGTCAGGAATGGCGAACACCCGCACGCCCAACTGCTGCATCTGCGCGATGACGCCGTCGTGGCGCGGTTTGGCCAACACGATGACCGTCAGCTGCGACAGCGGTTTGCCCAGTCGTTCGGCGACGTTCCGCAGGTTCTCCGCCAGCGGCAGATTGAGATCGATGGCGCCGCGCGCCGCCGGGCCGACCACCAGCTTCTCCATGTACATGTCCGGCGCGTGCAGGAAGGTGCCGCGATCGCCCACCGCCAAGACCGCCAGCGCGTTGGACTGGCCCATGGCGGTCATGCGGGTGCCCTCGATCGGATCGACCGCGATGTCGACCGCGTCGCCCTGGCCGCTGCCGACCTGCTCGCCGATATACAGCATCGGCGCTTCGTCGATCTCGCCTTCGCCAATCACGATGCGGCCATCGATATCCACCTTGTTGAGCATGATGCGCATGGCGTGGACCGCCGCGCCGTCGGCTGCGTTCTTGTCGCCGCGTCCCAGCCATTTGTAGCCCGCCAGCGCGGCGGCTTCGGTAACGCGGGAAAATTCGATGGCTAATTCACGTTTCATGGCAAACCTGTCTGTGAGAAAGGGAAGAAAATATCGGCAAAGTCTATCACAGCGCGGCGGCGGCGGGGCGGGGCAAAAAAAAGCGCCGCCCGCAGGCAGCGCAATTTTGGGGTAACGGCAAGGCTGGGTTTAATCGTGATCTTCCCACGCCTGCGCGCGAGCCACCGCTTTTTTCCAGCCGCTGTAGCGGTAGTTGCGTTCGGTGGTTTCGATGCTTGGACGGAATTCACGCTCAATCACCGCTTTGCTCTTCACTTCATCCAGATCGTTCCAGTAGCCGATGGCCAGGCCCGCCAGGAACGCGGCGCCCAACGCCGTCGATTCACGCACTTCAGAGCGTTCTACGCGGGTGCCGAGGATATCGGACTGGAACTGCATCAGGAAGTTGTTGGCGACCGCGCCGCCGTCCACGCGCAGCGATTGCAGGCGGGTGTTGGCGTCGGCCTGCATGGCGTCCAGCACGTCGCGCGTCTGGAAGGCGATGGATTCCAGCGTGGCGCGGATGATGTGGTTGCTGTTGGCACCGCGGGTCAGGCCGAAGATGGCGCCGCGGGCATACGGATCCCAGTAGGGCGCGCCCAGGCCGGTGAAGGCCGGCACCACATAGACGCCGTTGCTGTCTTTCACCTTGGTGGCGAAATATTCGGAGTCGGCGGCGTCGCTGATCAGTTTCAGCTCGTCGCGCAGCCACTGGATAGACGCACCGCCGATGAACACCGCGCCTTCCAGCGCATAGTTCACTTCGCCGCGCGGGCCGCAGGCGATGGTGGTCAGCAAACCGTTTTTCGAGCGCACCGCTTCTTTGCCGGTGTTCATCAGCAGGAAGCAGCCGGTGCCGTAGGTGTTCTTCGCCATGCCCGGTTGAACGCACAGCTGGCCGTACAATGCCGCTTGCTGGTCGCCGGCGATACCGGCGATAGGAATACGCGTGCCGCCCTTGCCGCCGATGTTGGTCTGGCCGTATACCTCGGAGGAAGGACGGACTTTCGGCAGCATGGCGCGCGGAATGTCCAGCACTTCCAGCATGCGTTCGTCCCAGTCCAGCTCGTGGATATTGAACATCATGGTGCGTGAGGCGTTGGTGTAATCGGTGACGTGTACGCGCCCCTGGGTCATCTTCCACACCAGCCAGGTATCGACGGTGCCGAACAGCAGTTCGCCGCGTTTGGCGCGCTCGCGGGCGCCTTCGACGTTGTCCAGGATCCATTTCACCTTGGTGCCGGAGAAGTAGGGGTCAACCACCAGGCCGGTGTTGTGACGGATGTACTCTTCCAGGCCGTCGCGCTTGAGCTTCTCGCAGATGTCGGCGGTGCGGCGGCACTGCCAGACGATGGCGTTGTAGACCGGCTTGCCGGTCTCTTTTTCCCAGACGATGGTGGTTTCGCGCTGGTTGGTGATGCCGATGCCGGCGATCTGATCGGAATTGATGTCGGCCTTCGCCAGCACTTCTACCAGCGTCGAGCTTTGCGACGCCCAGATCTCCATCGGGTCGTGCTCAACCCAGCCGGCCTTTGGATAGATCTGCGGGAATTCGCGTTGCGATACCGCAACGATGTTGGCGTCGTGATCGAGCACGACGGCGCGTGAGCTGGTGGTCCCTTGGTCGAGTGCGACAATGTATTTTTTTTCTACAGTCATGGTAATTATCCTGCTGTTGTTAACCGTTTAAAACTGCACCCATCACGCTTTACGCTGCTGGGTCTTGGCGTCGGGCTCTTCTTCCGTCACGCAGACGTCGCACGGCAGGTGGCGGCCAATCAGCGCGCGGTAACCGAAAGCGCCCAGGCCACAGCCGACGATAGGGGCGAAGATCGGCACCAGGAAGTACGGGATGTCGCGCGCGCCGGTGAAGGCGACTTTGCCCCAGCCGGCCAGGTAGGCGAACAGTTTCGGCCCGAAGTCACGCGCCGGGTTCAACGCAAAGCCGGTCAATGGTCCCATGGAGGCGCCGATCACGGCAATCAGAATACCGATCAGCAGCGGCGCCAGCGGGCCGCGCGGAATGCCGTTGCCGTCGTCGGTCAGCGCCAGGATCAGGCACATCAGGATCGCAGCGATCACCATTTCTACCAGGAATGCCTGGCCGACGGAGATGTGCGCGTTAGGGTAAGTCGAGAAGATGCCGGCCAGTTCAAGGCTTTCGTTGCTGCCGCGCACCATATGGTGAGCCGCTTCGAAGTCGAAGAACAGGTTGTAGTACAGCCCGTAGACCAGGGCGGCGGCGCAGAAGGCGCCGGCGATCTGCGCAATGATGTAAGGCACCACTTTGCGCCCGTCGAAGCAGGCGAACAGCCACAGGGCGAGGGTGACCGCCGGGTTGAGATGCGCGCCGGAAATGGCGGCGGTCAGATAGATGGCCATGGCGACGCCGAGGCCCCAAATGATGCTGATTTCCCACTGGCCGAAGCTGGCGCCCGCCAGTTTCAGTGCGGCAACGCAGCCTACGCCAAAGAAGATCAGCAGCGCCGTGCCGAGGAACTCGGCGATGCACTGGCCTTTTAATGTCGGACTGGTGGTTTGGCTCATAATGTTGGTGTCCTGCAAAACGGCGGTTGTTGGTTTATAGGCTCAGCCAGGTATACATCTGACCTATGGGCACAGTTTTTTTCATCTCGTCCAATTATTGAATGAGGACGTGATGTAAATTTATCGTTAACGAACATAAACGAGAAATAGCGAAATCAAAATGTGTGTGGCGCGTCATAAAATTGAGCGATTTCGCGTCGTTCAGTGTTCTTTCTGAGCCATAAAAGTGTGATCTGACCAGTGGTTTGGCGAGGGGCATTAACAACTCGCGGCGGCGGCGGCGGGGATTTTCAGTTTTTACTGATGGCGAGGGCAGGAAAATTGCAACAGACTGCGCGATGATCCGGTATGTTGCTAGACAGGCGGAGACTGGCTACTTACAATCGTTTTTAACGAATCGAGACTGGCGCGCCTTCCGTAACGGCGCGCGTCACTGAGCGCGATGCAATATTCGCAGTAGCTGCAGCCGACGTTGCGGCCGCTACTTATAGATGTACGCCTTGCTATCATGAGGGGACTGAAGCATGTCATTTGAAGTATTTGAGAAACTGGAAGCAAAAGTACAGCAGGCGATTGATACCATCACCTTGTTGCAGATGGAAATTGAAGAGCTGAAAGACAAAAACAACTCTCTGTCGCAGGAAGTTCAGGCTGCCTCCGGCAACCACGAAGCGCTGGTGCGCGAAAACCAACAGCTGAAAGAAGAACAGCACGTATGGCAAGATCGCCTGCGCGCGCTGCTGGGCAAAATGGAAGAGGTTTGATTCCTTACGCCATGCAGCAACGAAAAGGGCGCCTGAGGCGCCCTTTTTCATGTCTGAAAATCACTCGATGTCGAGCGGGTCTTCGGAGAGGATGATGCCGGTGTTGTCGGCATACAGGTGGTCGCCGGAGAAGAAGGTGACGCCACCGAAGTTGACGCGGATATCGCTTTCGCCCACGCCTTCGCTTACGGCACCCGCCGGGATCGCCGCCATCGCCTGAATGCCGATGTCGAGCTCTTCCAGATCGTCCACCTGGCGCACCGCGCCGTACACCACGATGCCTTCCCATTCGTTCTGGGCGGCCAGGCGCGCCAGTTCGGCGTTGATCAGCGCCCGGCGTACCGAACCGCCGCCATCGACCAACAGCACGCGGCCGCGACCGTTTTCTTCAAGCAGATCGAATAACAGGCCGTTATCCTCAAAGCATTTCACCGTGGTGATCTGCCCGCCAAATGAAGTACGCCCGCCAAAATTGGAGAACAGAGGTTCAACAACGTTCACCTCTTCATGATAGATGTCGCAAAGTTCGGAAGTATCGTATTTCATAGGATTTTACGTCTGTTTGCCGCAGGAATGTTCAGTATATCCCTTTATTCGCCCTGTTGGCAAAATCATCAGTTTTTAACTGAGCGCCACGCCGATGGCGAACAGCAGGTTGGCCAGCAACGCCGCCTTGACCATATGCTCCAGCATCGGCCGCATGCCGACCGGCGTCGGATCGCGCAGCACGCGCAGGCCGTGGCGCACCAGCAGCGGGATCGCCAGCACGAACAGCCAACCCCACGGGCTGTGGAGGTTGAACAGCGTGAACAGCGCGAAACACAGCACCGCGCCGCCGAGCAGCAGGGCGTGGTAAATGCGCGCCTTGTGCGGGCCGAGACGCACCGCCAGCGTATTCTTGCCGTTTTCGCGATCGCTTTCGATATCGCGCAGATTGTTGATGTTGAGTACCGCCGTCGCCAGCAGGCCGCAGGCGGTAGCCGGTAGCATCACGACGCTGTCGAAGGTGTGCGTCTGCAAATAGTAGGTGCCGGCCACGCTCAGCCAGCCGAAGAACACCAGCACCGAGATGTCGCCCAGCCCCAAATACCCGTAGGGTTTGTTGCCGACGGTGTAGGTGATGGCCGCCACGATAGACAGCCCGCCCAGCACCAGGAAGCCCACCACGTCGCTGGGTTGCTCGCAGGCGACGGCGATCAGCGAACAGCCGGCGAGGGCGATCAGCACTACCGTCACCACCAGCGCCCGTTTCATCTGCGCCTGGGTGATCATGCCCTTTTGCATGCCGCGCAACGGCCCGATGCGATCTTCTTTGTCGCTGCCTTTGACCGCATCGCCGTAGTCATTCGCCAGGTTGGAGAGGATCTGCAGCAGACCGGCGGTCACCAGCGCCAGCAGCGCCACTTCAGGTTTCAGGCTGCCGTGCCAGGCGGCGATCGCCGAGCCGACCACGATGGAGGCAAAGGCCAACGGCAGGGTGCGGGGGCGTAGACTTTCGAGCCAGGCGGAAATCGGGGTGGTGGAGGTTGATGAGCTCATGTTTCGCTTCTGTCAGTAAGTTGCGGTGTCCGTTAGAAATAATTGTGGGAGGCAATGCCTCCCACACAGATGACTGACAAGACAATGATTGAGCGATTATAGGATAAAACGACTCAAATCTTCATCCGCCACCAGTTCATCCAGATGACTGCGCACGTAATCCGCATCAATTGTAATGGATTGGCCATTAATTTCACTCGCATCGTAGGAAATATCTTCCATCAGACGCTCCAGCACGGTGTGCAGACGACGCGCGCCGATGTTCTCGGTGCTTTCGTTGACCTGCCACGCGGCTTCGGCGATGCGGCGGATGCCGTCGGCGGTGAACTCGATATTGACGCCTTCGGTGCCCATCAGCGCTTTGTACTGTTCGGTCAGCGACGCGCTCGGCTCGGTCAGGATGCGCTCGAAGTCTTCGGTGGTCAGCGCCTGCAGCTCAACGCGGATCGGCAGACGGCCCTGCAGTTCCGGGATCAGATCCGACGGATTGGCGGTCTGGAACGCGCCGGAAGCGATGAACAGAATGTGGTCGGTTTTCACCATGCCGTGCTTGGTGGACACGGTGCAGCCTTCCACCA
The DNA here is from genome assembly GCF_903970925.1 of Serratia sp. ME47. Taxonomy (NCBI): domain Bacteria; kingdom Pseudomonadati; phylum Pseudomonadota; class Gammaproteobacteria; order Enterobacterales; family Yersiniaceae; genus Serratia; species Serratia sp. ME47. The sequence continues at coordinate 88,376 of NZ_CAJCKE010000016.1, forward strand.
GCGGCAGCAGATCGCGCTGCACGCCTTCGCGGGAAACGTCCGGGCCGGAGCTTTGGCCGCCGCGCTTACAGATTTTGTCGATCTCATCGATAAACACGATGCCGTGTTGCTCAACCGCTTCGATCGCCTGCTCTTTCAGCTCTTCCGGGTTCACCAGCTTGGCGGCTTCTTCTTCCACCAGCAGCTTGAAGGCTTCTTTGATCTTCAGCTTGCGCGGTTTTTGCTTTTGGCCGCCGAGGTTCTGGAACATCGACTGCAGCTGGTTGGTCATCTCCTCCATGCCCGGAGGCGCCATGATTTCCACGCCCATCGGCGCGGCGGCCAGATCGATTTCGATCTCTTTGTCATCCAGCTGGCCTTCGCGCAGCTTCTTGCGGAATGCCTGGCGGGCGGCGGACGGTTCCTGGCCTTCTTCCGGCTGGCCCCAGTTGTTTTTGGCCGGCGGGATCAGCACGTCGAGAATGCGCTCTTCGGCCAACTCTTCGGCACGGGTGCGGTTTTTCTCGATCGACTGCATGCGCACCATTTTGATGGCGGCATCGGTCAGATCGCGGATGATGGAGTCCACTTCTTTGCCCACATAGCCCACTTCGGTGAACTTGGTGGCTTCAACCTTGATGAACGGCGCGTTGGCCAGCTTCGCCAGACGGCGGGCGATTTCGGTTTTACCGACGCCGGTCGGGCCGATCATCAGAATGTTTTTCGGGGTCACTTCGTGACGCAGCATCTCGTTGAGCTGCATCCGGCGCCAGCGGTTGCGCAGGGCAATGGCGACAGCGCGTTTGGCCTTGTTTTGGCCAATGATATAGCTGTCCAGTTCGCTGACGATCTCGCGCGGGGTCATTTCAGACATGGTATTCGATCCTTACGCTTTGGAAGGCAATTCTTCAATGGTGTGGAAATGGTTGGTGTAAATACAGATGTCGCCGGCGATGTTGAGGGATTTCTCAACGATGTCGCGGGCGCTCAGCTCGGTATTTTCCAACATGGCGCGGGCGGCGGCCTGGGCGTACGGGCCGCCGGAGCCGATGGCGATCAGATCGTTTTCCGGCTGCACCACATCGCCGTTGCCGGTGATGATCAGCGAGGCGGTTTCATCGGCGACCGCCAGCAGCGCTTCGAGCTTGCGCAGCATGCGGTCGGTGCGCCAGTCTTTCGCCAGCTCGACGGCGGCTTTCACCAGGTGGCCCTGATGCATTTCCAGTTTGCGTTCAAACAGTTCAAACAGCGTGAAGGCGTCAGCGGTGCCACCGGCGAAACCGGCGATCACTTTGTCGTTATACAGGCGACGCACTTTCTTGACGTTACCCTTCATCACCGTATTACCCAGGGTTGCCTGGCCATCACCACCGATGACGACCTGGCCGTTGCGGCGTACGCTTACAATTGTTGTCACGAGCAGACCCTCGTTAAAGACGGAAAGAAGTCCCCGCAGCGCCTGCTTTCGCAGACGCTACGAGGCATATTGAGAGTATAGATGGGGGGGGATTGACGCTTTTCAACCCCCAACGGAGAGGGGAATGCAACTCGACATGCCGACGCCCTTCAGGCGCGAAAGGGTTTTGTCCGCTGCGGCGCGGCTGCTGTAGGGGCCGAGCACCACGCGATTCCAACCGCCACCGGCGGTGATGCGGCTCTCGATGCCCTCGAACGCCAGGCGCGCACGCACGGATTCAGCCTGATCGGTGGCGCGGAACGAACCGCATTGCACCATCCACTTCTGTTTCGATTCCGGTTTGGTGTCCTGCTTGGCCGTTTCCTGTTTCACTTCCGGTTTGGGCTCCGGCTTCGGTTGCGGCTTCGGCTCAGGCTGTTTCACCTGCGCCGGCGGCGGGGTGACTTGCTTCGGCTGCTGGTGCTGCTGCACCGGCGCGGTGGCGGCCCCGTTGTTGAACGGGTTGCGCGGCGCCTGAGTGACCTGCTGCTGTTGCTGTACCGGCTGCTGCTGCATTTGCGGTTGTTGCATCTGCTGCTGGCGGTTGCCGCGCGCGTTGGCCTGGCCCGGATCGTTATACGGCACTTCATTCAGCTGCGTCGGGCGCTGTTGCATGTCGGCCTGCATCTGCTCCAGCAGTTGCCGTTGTTCGGCGGTCAGCTGAGTTTTGGAATTGAGCTCGCCGCCGGCCGTCGGTTCGGTCGGGGTTTGCACGCCGATCTGTCGGTTTTCCAGCTCTTTGATATAGCGCCAGCGCTCTTCCGGCTTCGGCGGCAGGCCGTTGCCTGGGCGAGTGGTGTGCGCAGGCAACAACGGCGCGTCTTCCGGCTTGTTGTGCGTAATGAAATAGAGGCCACCGACAAAGACAACCAGCAACGCGACGGCTAACGCCAGCACGGTTTTGGAAACCTTCGGAGAACTGCGTTTTTTACGGCTGGGGGTTTTGCGCTTAGCTCCTGCTGCGCGCCCACGGCTTACATAGTCTTTTTGTGCCACTATTATTCCGCTGTGTCCTGATGAGAGGATAAGTCCGTCATGTTACTGAACCCTAAAATATTTGACTAGCGTTTCGGAGCAGCGGTGCTGCCTCTGATAATCAATTCACTGTCCAAGAGTCGGGAGCCGCTGGCCACCGTCTGGCCGTTCAACTGCTCCAACAGCAACAACATCGCCTGCTGGCCGATCTGGAAGCGCGGCTGCGCCACCGTGGTCAGCGGCGGATCGCAATACTGCGCCAGCTTGAGGTCGTCAAAGCCGACGATCGACAGATCCTGCGGTACCCGCAGCCCCATTTTCTTCGCCTGGGACAGCACGCCGATCGCCATGACGTCGCTGTGGCAGAACACCGCCGTCGGCGGTTTCGGCTGAGCCATCAACTGGGTCAGCGCTTGCGCGCCGGCTTCGTAGGTAAAATCACCCCGGGTAATATAGCTGCTTTCGACGGTAATGCCATTACGGCGTAGCGCTTGAACATAACCTTGCAGCCGATAATGGCTCAGCGGCATCTGTTCCGGCCCGGCGACGCAGGCGATCTGCCGGTGGCCCAATTGATGCAAATAATGCACGGCTTCAAAGGCGGCGGTCAGGTTGTCGATATGCACCGTTGGCAGTTCCAGCTCGGGCGCGAACTCATTGGCCATCACCATCGGCGGCAGGTTGCGCTGCTCTTCCTTGCTGGCGTCGAACGGTAGATTAGAGCCCAGCAGCAGCATGCCGTCGATCTGTTTGGTGATGATCAGATTGACGAAGGTGCGTTCTTGCTGGTTTTGCTGCGCGCAGTCGCCGATCAGCACCAGATAGCCTTGTTGGGCGGCGGTCTGTTCGATCCCCTGGATCACATCCGCGAAAAACGGATCGCAGATGTCGGGCACGATCACCAGGATGGTGCGAGATTCGTTGCGTTTGATATTGCGTGACAGAGCATGAGGAGAATAACCCACGGCCAGCACGGCCTGTTCCACTTTCTGACGCGTTGGCGTTGACACCTTTTCCGGATTCATCAGCGCACGCGATACGGTAGCCGTTGAAACGCCCGCCATTTCGGCGACGTCTTTCATGGTCGCCATGGATAACTCTTTCTTGTGTTCCAACGCCTTTCTCCTTGCGTCAGCCCCATGCCGACGCCACTACTGCTGTTTGCTCACAATGTCCGGCATGCGGTGGCGGGATTGTTGTCATTGAGCGCCACTCGCGTTCGAGCACTCCGTCGCGCTGCGATGTGGCGACAAAATTTGCCCTCGCAGACATTCTAAACAGAATACGCCCCGCCTTTGTTACCTAATTTGCATAAAAAATGTGACCTGAGAAGGTTTTTTAGCGTTCGCTCGCAATTTAAAGGGTAAACGTTTGCATGACGGCAGCTAAATCGGACTTTTCCGGGATCAGCTGTCGATCGGATCGACATCCAGCGTCCATTTCACCTTGCGCGTTTGCGGCAGGGTGCCGATCAGCGGCAGCGAGCTTTTCATCAGCTGTTGCAGGACGCGCCGTGTCGGATGCTGCAGCAGCAGCTGCCAGCGGAAACGGCCGCCGCGTTTGGACTGCAGCGCCGGCACCGGGCCCATCACCCACAGCGAATCGTCCTTAAGCGGACTGGCTTCCAACAGATTGCGCAGCTGCTGCAGGAACAGCGGGGCCTGTTGGTTATCGTGATCTTCGGCGCGCACGATGATGTGGCTGGTGTAGGGCGGCAGAAACACGCTGTTGCGCTCCGCCAGCGTCTGTTTGGCGAAGGCGTCGTAACCTTGTTGCAGCAGCACCTGCAATAACGGGTGCTCCGGGTGGTGGGTTTGCAGCAGCACTTCACCCTGTTTGCCCGCTCGCCCCGCGCGCCCGGAGACCTGGGTATAGAGCTGAGCAAAACGCTCGGCGGAGCGGAAGTCAGCGGAGAACAGCGCGCCGTCCACGTCCAGCAACGCCACCAGCGTGACGTCGGGAAAATGGTGGCCCTTGGCCAGCATTTGCGTGCCGATCAGAATGCGCGCTTCGCCGCGATGAATATCCGCCAGGTGCTGCTCCAGCGACCCTTTGCGGCTGGTGGTGTCGCGATCGATGCGGGTGATCGGCGTGTCGGGGAACAGCGGCGCCAGCTCATGTTCCAGCTGTTCGGTGCCGACGCCGACCGATACCAGGTGGGTGGAGCCGCACTGCGGGCATTGGTGCGGCACCGGTCGCTGGCTGTCGCAGTGGTGACAGCGCAGCTGGCGCTGATGCTGGTGGAAGGTGTAATAGTGATCGCAGCGCTGGCACTCGGCGATCCAGCCGCACTCGTGGCACAGCAGCGCCGGGGCGTAACCGCGGCGGTTGAGGAACAGCATCACCTGATTGCCGGCTTTTAAATGGTGCTGCATGCTTTTCAAAAGCGGCTGCGACAGGCCGACCTTCAGCGGCAACCCTTTCAGATCGATCAGATGCTGCGCCGCCGGTTTGGCGTTGCCTGCCCGTTGGGTGAGCTTCAACTGGCGATATTTGCCCAGTTGCACGTTGTGCAGCGTTTCCAGTGCCGGCGTGGCGGAGCCCATCACCATCGGGATATCTTCTTCCCGGGCGCGGAACACCGCCAGATCGCGGGCGTGGTAGCGCCAGCCTTCCTGCTGTTTATAAGAGCTGTCGTGCTCTTCGTCGATGATGATAACGCCCAGTTGCCGGAACGGTGTGAACAGCGCCGAGCGGGTGCCGATGACGATCGCGGCTTCGCCGCTGCGCGCGCGCAGCCAAACCGCCAGCCGTTCGCTGTCGTTCAGCCCGGAGTGCAGCACGTCCACCGGCGCGTTGAAGCGCTCGCGAAAGCGGGCGATGGTTTGAGGCGTCAGGCCGATTTCCGGTACCAGCACCAGCGCCTGCCGGCCTTTGGCCAACACGTTCTCCAGCACGCTGAGATACACCTCGGTCTTGCCGGAGCCGGTGACCCCGGCCAGCAGCCAGGCGGCAAACTGCTCATCTTCGCTTCGGATCGCCCCGACGGCGGTGGCCTGTTCGGTATTCAGCCGCAGCCGCTCGCCGAGCACCGCAAAGTTGGGGCGCCAGTCCTGCGTGGCCGCGACCTGAGCGCGCAGATCGATCAGCCCTTTGGCGCGCAGCGCCTGCAGGGCGCTTTCCGTCAGCTCAAGCTGGCTGACTTGATGGCGATAGACCGGGCGTTGCAACAGCGCCGCCAGCGCCTGCTGCTGTTTCGGCGCGCGTTTCAGGCTTTCGGGCGGCGTGGCGCGCCCCTCTTCGGTGGCGAACCACTGCCACAGCGGCGCGGCCTCGGCCGGTTTGCCTTGGCGCAGCAGGATCGGCAGCGCGTGGAACAGCACTTCGCCGATGGGATAGTGGTAGTAATCGCTGGCCCAGCGCAGGATGCGCCACAGGCTGGGGGAGAACAGCGATTCCGTGTCGATCACGCTGTCGATCGGTTTGAGCTTGTCCAACGGCAGTTCGCTGGTGTCGCTGCAGCCGGTGACGATGCCGATTGCATGCTGCCTGCCCCAGGGCACGCCCACGCGCGCGCCGGCCACCGGCTGCATGCCGGGCGGCAGCAGATAGTCGAAGGTGCGGGCGAGGGGGACCGGCAAAGCAACGTGTACGACGGGCATGATCTCATCCAAATTGAAAAAAAGTGGGCATCAGTTTACACGGCGCATCGGCAAATGTACGGTTCCGATTGCGCGCCCCGACTAATGCTGTATAATTTGCCGCCTTTGGTATAATTCGATACCAAAATTCTATTATCAACCACGTGTGGTGTCTGGCGAAACAGGGCTGGATAGCGACACGGCCTTAACTGAGGTTTCCCATGAAACAAGGTATCCACCCAAAATACGAAGAAGTTACTGCTAACTGCTCTTGCGGTAACGTGATGAAGATCCGCTCCACCGTGGGCCACGATCTGAACCTGGACGTTTGTGGCGCATGCCACCCGTTCTACACTGGCAAGCAGCGTGATGTTGCTACCGGTGGCCGCGTTGACCGCTTCAACAAGCGTTTCAGCGTACCAGGCGCTAAGAAATAAGATTTCTTATCGACCGATGAAAAAGGCGCCCTGGGCGCCTTTTTTCTTTTCTGCCGCCGGCGTTCGCCGGGCGGTTCTCAATATTCCCAGGTATCGGGATCGACACCCAGTTCGCGCATCAACGCTTTTGCGGCTTCCGGGATTTCATCGCTGCGCTCTTTACGCAGGTCTTCATCGTTCGGCAGCGGCTGGCCGGTAAAGGCATGCAGAAACGCTTCGCACAGAAGTTCGCTGTTGGTGGCGTGGCGCAGGTTGTTCACCTGGCGACGGGTCCGTTCGTCGGTGAGGATTTTCAGGACCTTCAGCGGAATGGATACCGTGATCTTTTTGACTTGCTCGCTTTTTTTACCGTGTTCAGCGTAAGGGCTGACATACTCGCCGTTCCACTCAGCCATGGGACACCTTAACTTTGTCAGAAAAATTACAAAATTCTAAAAACCGGCCAATTATGCCCGATCTTCACTGTTCTCACTAAATAAATGTCAATTTTACGCGACCAGGGTCACTGAATGCCCCGCTTCGGCTAGGCATTGCCGCTTAACATCTTATCGTCATGTCATATCGGCATAATTTTAGCGGGTATTGTGTCATTGCTCAATCTATACGCAAAGAAGTTTAGATGTCCAGATGTATTGACGTCTATCAATCCTGCGATTACTCTTTAGGCCTCATTCACCGAACCGAGAGCCGAGCGAGCCCATGACGCGTAAACCAGCCACGATTGCCGTACGCAGCGGCCTGAACGACGACGAACAGTACGGCTGCGTTGTCCCGCCGATTCATCTGTCCAGCACCTATAACTTTACCGACTTCAATCAACCCCGAGCTCATGACTACTCGCGCCGCGGCAACCCGACGCGCGACGTGGTGCAGCGCGCGTTGGCGGAGCTGGAAGGCGGCGCCGGCGCGGTGATGACCGGCAGCGGGATGTCGGCGATCCATCTGGTGACCACCGTACTGCTGAAGCCCGGCGATCTGCTGGTGGCACCGCACGACTGTTACGGCGGCAGCTATCGGTTATTCGACAGCCTGAGCAAGCGCGGCGCTTATCGCGTGCTGTTCGTCGATCAAGGCAATGAGGCCGCCCTGCAACAGGCGCTGGCGCAAAAGCCGAAGCTGGTGTTGATAGAAAGCCCCAGCAATCCGCTGCTGCGGGTGGTGGACATCGCGGCGATCTGCGCTGCCGCGCACGCGGCGGGCGCGTTGACGGTGGTGGACAACACGTTCCTCAGCCCGGCCCTGCAACAGCCGATCGAACTCGGTGCCGATCTGGTGGTCCATTCTTGCACCAAATACCTGAACGGGCATTCGGACGTGGTGGCCGGCGCGGTGATCGCCAAAGATCCTGAGCTGGCGGTCGAGCTGGCCTGGTGGGCGAACAACATCGGCGTGACCGGCGGCGCGTTCGACAGCTATTTGTTGCTGCGCGGCATGCGCACGTTGTCGCCACGCATCAAGGCGGCGCAACAAAACGCTGAAGCGATTGTTGACTATTTACAGCAGCAACCGCTGGTGAAAAAGCTGTATCATCCCTCCCTGCCGGAGAATCCGGGGCATGAGATCGCCCGTCGTCAGCAGCGCGGTTTCGGCGCGATGCTGAGTTTTGAACTGGACGGCGATGAAGCGGTGCTGCGCCGTTTTCTCTCTGCCCTTGAGCTGTTTACTCTGGCAGAATCGTTGGGCGGCGTAGAAAGCCTGATCTCGCATGCAGCGACCATGACTCACGCCGGCATGGCGGCGGAGGCGCGGGCAGCGGCCGGCATCTCCGAGAGCCTGCTGCGCATTTCCGTGGGTATTGAAGACAGTGAAGATTTGATTGCCGATCTGGAACGCGCTTTCCAGGCGGCGGCAACGAGGTAAGCATGAATGCAATTGCTGTAGCAGGGCCGGTGAGCGGGCGTCAACTGCACAAGTTTGGCGGCAGCAGTCTGGCGGATGTGAAGTGTTATCTGCGTGTGGCCGGGATTATGGCGGAATACAGCCAGCCGGGCGACATGATGGTGGTATCGGCCGCCGGCAGTACCACCAACCAGTTGATCAACTGGCTGAAGCTCAGCCAGAGCGATCGCCTGTCTGCGCACCAGGTGCAGCAGACGTTGCGTCGTTATCACAGCGATCTTATCAGCGGCCTGTTGCCGCCGGAAAGCGCCGAGCCGCTGATCGCCGAGTTCATTCAGGATCTGGAACGCCTGGCGGCGCTGCTGGACGGCAATGTCGACGAGGTGTGCTACGCCGAAGTGGTCGGGCACGGCGAGATTTGGTCGGCGCGCCTGATGGCGGCGGTGCTCAACCACCTGGACATGCAGGCGGCCTGGCTGGATGCGCGTGACTTCCTGCGCGCCGAGCGCGCCGCGCAGCCGCAGGTGGATGAAGGCCGTTCTTACCCGCTGTTGCAACAATTGATGGCCCAACACCCGGGTAAACGCCTGGTGGTGACCGGGTTCATTTCGCGCAACGACGCCGGGGAAACCGTGCTGTTGGGGCGTAACGGCAGCGACTACTCCGCCACTCAGGTCGGCGCGCTGGCCGGCGCTGCGCGCGTCACCATCTGGAGCGACGTGGCCGGGGTTTACAGCGCCGATCCGCGCAAGGTGAAAGACGCCTGCCTGCTGCCGCTGCTGCGTCTGGACGAAGCCAGCGAGCTGGCGCGTCTGGCTGCGCCGGTGTTGCATACCCGTACCCTGCAGCCGGTCTCCGGTAGCGATATCGATCTTCAGCTGCGCTGCAGCTATCAGCCGGAGCAGGGCTCGACGCGCATTGAGCGCGTATTGGCTTCCGGCACCGGCGCCAAGATTGTCACCAGCCACGACGATGTGTGCCTGATTGAACTGCACGTTGCCGCTCAGCATGACTTCAAACTGGCGCAGAAAGAGTTGGATCTGGTGCTCAAGCGCGCGCAGATCAAACCGCTGGCGGTGGGCATCCACCCAGACCGCAACCTGGTGCAGCTGTGCTACACCTCCGAGGTGGTCAACAGCGCGCTGGCGACGCTGCAGGCCGCGGTGCTGCCAGGCGAGCTGCGCCTGCGCGAAGGGTTGGCGCTGGTGGCGATGGTCGGCGCCGGGGTGTGCAAGAACCCGCTGCACAGCCACCGTTTCTATCAGCAGCTGAAAGATCAGCCGGTCGAGTTTATCTGGCAGGCGGAAGATGGCATCAGCCTGGTGGCGGTATTGCGCCAGGGGCCGACCGCGCTGCTGATCCAGGGGCTGCACCAAAGCCTGTTCCGCGCCGAGAAGCGCATCGGTCTGGTGCTGTTCGGCAAGGGCAATATCGGGTCGCGCTGGCTGGAGCTGTTCGCCCGTGAGCAGACCAATATCTCCGCGCGCAGCGGCTTCGAATTTATCCTGGCGGGGGTGGTGGACAGCCGCCGCAGCCTGCTGAACTATGACGGGCTGGATGCAAGCCGCGCGCTGGCATTCTTTGAGGACGAAGCGCAGGAGCTGGATGAAGAATCGCTGTTCCTGTGGATGCGCGCGCACCCGTTCGACGATCTGGTGGTGCTCGACGTGACCGCCAGCGAAGAGCTGGCCGGGCAGTATCTGGATTTCGCCAGCTACGGTTTCCACGTGATCAGCGCCAACAAGTTGGCGGGGGCCTCGTGCAGCGACAGCTATCGCCAAATACGCGACGCCTTCGCCAAAACCGGCCGCCACTGGCTGTATAACGCCACCGTCGGCGCCGGCCTGCCGGTCAACCACACGGTGCGCGATCTGCGCGACAGCGGCGACAGCATTCTGGCGATCAGCGGCATCTTCTCCGGCACGCTCTCCTGGCTGTTCCTGCAGTATGACGGCACGGTGCCGTTCACCGAGCTGGTGGATCAGGCCTGGCAGCAGGGGCTGACCGAACCGGATCCGCGGGTCGATCTCTCCGGCCAGGACGTGATGCGCAAGCTGGTGATCCTGGCGCGCGAGGCGGGCTACGACATCGAACCGAACCAGGTGCGGGTCGAGTCGCTGGTGCCGGCGGGGTGCGAGCTAGGCTCCGTCGATCAGTTCTTCGAGAACGGTGAGGCGCTGAATCAGCAGATGCAACAGCGCTTTGAGGCCGCCAGCGAAATGGGCCTGGTGCTGCGCCACGTGGCGCGTTTCGACGCCAACGGCAAGGCGCGGGTCGGCGTAGAGGCGGTGCGCCCTGAGCATCCTCTGGCCTCGCTGCTGACGTGCGACAACGTGTTCGCCATCGAAAGCCGCTGGTATCGCGATAATCCGCTGGTGATCCGCGGGCCGGGCGCCGGCCGCGATGTGACCGCCGGCGCGATCCAGTCAGACCTTAACCGATTGGCGCAGCTGCTTTAATCCTCTGCGGGCGCGGGCTCACCGCGCCCCTTGGCTTTTCCTGCCATACTTATCTTTGTCGCGATCATGAAATTCCCTCGTTGAGCGGGTGAGGATTAATCATCTTATTCCCCTCATTTTCCTGTTGACTCTTTAGCCAACATGCGGCATTTTCTATCTAGACGTCTAAACGTATAGACGCTCATCAAGATGAAATAAAAACAGTGATCGATAAGAGGTGAGCAGGGTATGAGTTTTTTCCACGCAAACCAGCGGGAAGCGCTGAATCAGAGTCTGGCGGAGTTGAACGGCCAGATTAACGTATCATTCGAGTTCTTCCCGCCACGCACCAGCGAGATGGAAGAGACCCTGTGGCAGTCGATCGATCGTCTGAGCATTCTCAAACCTAAATTCGTTTCCGTCACCTACGGCGCCAACTCCGGCGAGCGCGATCGCACCCACAGCATCATCAAAGGGATCAAGGAACGCACCGGCCTGGAGGCGGCGCCGCACCTGACCTGCATCGATGCCAGCCCGGCGCAGCTGCGCGACATCGCGACCGATTACTGGAACAGCGGCATCCGCCATATCGTGGCGCTGCGCGGCGATCTGCCGCCGGGCGGCGGCAAGCCGGAAATGTACGCGACCGATCTGGTGGCGCTGCTGAAAGACGTGGGTGACTTCGACATTTCCGTCGCCGCTTACCCGGAAGTGCACCCGGAGGCGAAGAGCGCCCAGGCCGATTTGATTAACCTGAAACGCAAGATCGATGCCGGCGCCAGTCGCGCGATTACCCAGTTCTTCTTCGACGTTGAGAGCTACCTGCGCTTTCGCGACCGCTGCGTCGCCGCCGGTATCGACGTGGAAATCGTGCCGGGCATTCTGCCGGTGTCCAACTTCAAGCAGCTGCAGCGCTTCGCCACCATGACCAACGTGCGGGTGCCAAGCTGGATGACCAGCATGTTCGAAGGGCTGGACGACGATGCGGAGACCCGCAAAATGGTCGGTGCCAACATCGCCATGGACATGGTGAAGATCCTGAGCCGCGAAGGGGTGAAAGATTTCCACTTCTATACCCTGAACCGCGCCGAGATGAGCTACGCCATCTGCCACACGCTGGGTGTGCGACCGGTGGCCGCCGCCTGACGGGCTTGCTCCATTGACAAGGGCGCCGCTTTACCGCGGCGCCCTTTTTTGTGGGGGGGACATAAAAAAACGGCCCCGGTAAACGGGGCCGCGATGAGGCTCACTAGCCGGTGTTGCGCATCCCGGCGGCGACGCCGGCGATGGTAACCATCAGCGCCTGCTCCACGCGGGCGTCCGGCTGCTCCTGCTGACGCGAACGGTGCAGCAATTCGGCCTGCAAGACGTTCAACGGGTCGGTATAGACGTTGCGCAGCGCGATGGATTCGGCGATCCACGGCAGGTCTTCCATCAGGTGCGCATCGTTGGCGATGGTCAGCACCACCTTGATGTCGCTTTCCAGCTGATCGCGCAGCTGTTGGCCCAGCGGCCACAGCGATTTATCCACCAGGCGCTGATCGTAGTATTCCGCCAGCCACAGGTCGGCTTTGGCGAACACCATTTCCAGCATGGCGATGCGGGTGGAGAAGAACGGCCAATCGCGACACATCGCCTCCAGCTCCGCCTGTTTGCCGGCTTTCACCGCTTCCTGCAATCCGGCGCCGGCGCCGAGCCAGGCCGGCAGCATCAGGCGGTTCTGCGTCCAGGCGAAGATCCACGGAATGGCGCGCAGGCTCTCTACGCCGCCGTTCGGCTTGCGCTTGGCCGGGCGTGAGCCCAGCGGCAGTTTGCCCAGCTCCAGCTCCGGCGTGGCCGCGCGGAAGTAAGGCACGAAGTCCGGGTTTTCACGCACGTAGCCGCGATACATTCGGCAGGAGGTCTCGGACAGGTCGTCCATCAGCGCCCGCCATTCTTTCTTCGGTTCCGGCGGCGGCAGCAGGTTGGCCTCGAGGATCGCGCCGGCATACAGCGCCAGGCTGCTGATGGTGACTTCCGGCAGGCCGAACTTGAAGCGGATCATCTCGCCCTGTTCGGTGACGCGCAGGCCGCCCTTCAGGCTGCCCGGCGGCTGCGACAGCAGCGCCGCATGCGCCGGAGCGCCGCCGCGGCCGATGGAACCGCCGCGGCCGTGGAACAGCGTCAGCGCCACGCCGGCCTTTTCACAGGTTTTGATCAGCGCGTCCTGCGCGCGGTACTGTGCCCAGGAAGCGGCCATCACGCCAGCGTCTTTCGCCGAGTCGGAATAGCCGATCATCACCATCTGTTTGCCCTGGATGAAGCCGCGATACCAGTCGATGTTCAGCAACTGGGTCATTACGTCGTCGGCGTTGTTCAGGTCGTCGAGGGTTTCGAACAGCGGGGCGACCGGCAGCGCGAACGGGCAGCCGGCCTCTTTCAGCAGCAGGTGCACCGCCAGCACGTCGGAAGGCGTGCGCGCCATCGAAATCACATAGGCGGCGATCGAGCCCTGCGGCGCTTCGGCAATCACCCGGCAGGTTTCCAGCACTTCCTGCGTGTCGGCGCTCGGTTGCCATTTCAGCGGCACCAGCGGGCGTTTGGAGTTCAGTTCGCGGATCAGGAACGCCTGCTTATCGGCTTCCGACCAGCTTTCATAGTCGCCCAGCCCCAGATAGCGGGTCAGCTCGGCGATGGCTTCGGTATGGCGGGTGCTCTCCTGACGCACGTCGATGCGCACCAGCGGCACGCCGAAGCAGCGCACGCGGCGCAGGGTATCCAGCAGTTGACCATTGGCGATGATGCCCATGCCGCAGGCCTGCAGCGACTGGTAGCAGGCATACAGCGGCTCCCACAGCTGCTCGTTGTTCACCAGCAGGTCGTGCGGTTTCAGCACGCGCTCGCCCTTCAGGCGACCTTCAAGATAAGCCTGGGAACTCATCAGCTGGCTGCGCAGCTGCTTCATGATTTCGCGGTAAGGCTCCTGCACCTCATCGCCGCCGGCGCGGGCGCGCAGCTCCGGGGTGCACTCGGTCATCGACAGCTCGGAGACCAGCACCTGGATGTCGCGGGTAAACAGGTCGCAGGCTTTCCAGCGGCTGAGCAGCAGCACATGGCGGGTAATTTCGGCGGTGACGTTCGGGTTGCCGTCGCGGTCGCCGCCCATCCAGGAGGTGAAGCGCACCGGCACCGCTTCTACCGGCAGGCTGTAATCGATGGAGTTTTCCAGCTGTTCGTTGAATTCGCGCAGGAACGCCGGCACGCCTTCCCACAGGCTGTTTTCCACGACGGCAAAACCCCATTTGGCTTCGTCGATCGGGGAAGGGCGGTGTTTGCGAATTTCATCGGTGTGCCACGACTGGGCTACCAGCTGACGCAGGCGGCGCATGATCTTGTTGCGCTCGTAGTCGGCCAGATCGTTGTGATCGAGCTGGCTGAGGCAGGTGTTGACCTCCACCAGCTTGTGGATCAGGGTGCGGCGGGTGATCTCCGTCGGGTGCGCCGTCAACACCAGCTCGATGGAGAGTTGCGACACCGCGTGCTGCAGCTCTTTGTCGCTGAGCTTTTTGTCTTTGAGACGGCTGAACAGTTGGGCCAGCGCTTCCGGGTTGCTGGCGGCTTCGCCGTTGGGCGAAATGCTGTGGTACTGCTCGGCGACGTTGGTCAGGTTGAGGAACTGGCTGAAGGCGCGCGCCACCGGCAGCAGCTCGTCGTTGGACAGGTTCTGCAGGGTGGAGAGCAGCTCCTGGCGATGCGCTTCGTTGCCGGCGCGTGAGGATTTGGAAAGCTTACGGATGGTCTCAACGCGATCGAGAATATGCTCGCCCAGCGCTTCTTTGATGGTATCGCCGAGCAATTTGCCGAGCATACTGACATTACTGCGCATTGCCGAATATTGTTCGTTCATATAACCCCTGACCCAGTTCTGTATGTATGATTTTTATCTTGTAAATAAATTTCACGCGTCAGGCGCAGACCGCCTGCCTGATCCCATCGCGTTCCTGTCCAATCGTCAATTGACACTATTTTTAGCAAAAAAACATCAAAATCGGCGCATTTTCTGAAATTTAATTACGCCGCGTGGGTTATCAGCGTGGCTTATTTCGCTGCTTTCTACTTATTTTGAGTTAGGGGAAGCATAAAGCATTTCCCCTGCTAAATGTCGGGTTTATTGCCGGCAAAAGTGATTGACCAGCTGGCCCAACAGTTTGCGCGTCGGTTCGATAAACGCGGTGTCGATGTATTCGTCCGGCTGGTGGGCCTGATCGATGGAACCGGGGCCGAGCACCAACGTCGGGCAGACCTGTTGCACGAACGGCGCTTCGGTGCAGTAGTTGACCACCTGCGTGCGGGTGCCCAGCAGCTCCTCGATCACCGCCACCATGCGGTGGTCGGTCGGGCATTCGTAGCCCGGCACCGACGCGTGCAGCTCTTCGATGGTCAGGCGGCCCGGCCAGCGTTGGCTTACCGGCTCCAGCGCCTGATGCATCAGTTCGTTGATGTTGTCGAGCGTCATGCCGGGCAACGGGCGGATATCCAGGTGCAGTTCGCAACAGGCGCAGATGCGGTTGGCCGCGTCGCCGCCGCTGATATGGCCGAAGTTCATGGTGGGATAAGGCACGGCGAACGCCGGGTTGTTGTAGCGCTCCTGCAGGGTCTTGCGCAGCTCCATCAGGCGGCCGATGGACTCGTGCATCAGATCGATGGCGTTGACGCCGCGCGCCGGATCGCTGGAGTGGCCGGACTGGCCGACGATGCGAATGGCGTTGGCCATGTGGCCCTTGTGCGCGCGCACCGGCTGCAGCGAGGTCGGCTCGCCGATGATGGCGAAATCCGGACGAATGGCGGTAGAGGCGGCGAAGTAACGCGCGCCGGCCATCGTCGTTTCTTCATCTGCGGTGGCTAAAATGTACAACGGCTTGGTCAGCTTGCTCGCGTCGATATCGCGCACCGCATCCAGAATAAAGGCGAAGAAGCCTTTCATGTCGGCGGTGCCCAGCCCGTAGAGCTTGTTGTCGTGCTCGGTCAGGGTGAAGGGATCGCGCGTCCAGCGGCCTTCGTCGTAGGGCACGGTATCGGTGTGGCCGGCCAGCAGCAGGCCGCCGCTGCCTTCGCCGATGCTGGCCAGCAGGTTGAATTTGTGGCGCGACTCCGGCACCGGCTGTACGTCGACGCGAAAGCCCAGGTCGGCAAACCATCCGGCCAGCAAGTTGATTAACGCCTCATTGCTCTGATCGAGGCCGGCATCGGTGGCGCTGATTGACGGAGTGGCGATCAACGCCCGGTACAGCTCAATAAATGGAGGTAATTTCATCTTCACTGTTGACAGCCTTAGGTTAGGATAGTATCAATATTCATTCATTTATTTTGAATAAAAATACAGTAAGCCGAAGCGTAAGGGAACCCGATGCCCGGATGTTTATAAAAGCATCAACGCCTGGCTCCGTGGGTGAACGGCGCAACAACGCTGGCTAGCCCTGTTACCTGGGTCGCAAGCGACCGCACGTCAGTTTAGAAGGTGAAAGGCCACATGTTGAATACGCTGATCGTTGGTGCCAGCGGTTACGCCGGAGCGGAGCTCACGGCTTACCTGAATCGCCACCCACACATGAACATAACCGCTTTAGCGGTTTCAGCGCAAAGTGCAGATGCAGGAAAGTTGCTTTCCGATCTCCATCCCCAGTTGAAAGGCATCGTCGATCTGCCGCTGCAGCCGTTGACTGACGTCGCCAAGGCGGCGCAGGGCATCGACGTGGTGTTCCTCGCCACCGCCCATGAAGTCAGCCACGATATCGCACCGGCTTTCCTGGCGGCGGGCTGCGTGGTGTTCGATCTGTCCGGCGCCTTCCGCGTGCAGGACGCCGGTTTTTATAGCCAGTACTACGGTTTCGAGCATCAGCATGGCGCTCTGCTGGAGCAGGCGGTGTACGGCCTGGCGGAGTGGCAGAGCGACAAGATTAAACAGGCGCAGCTGATCGCGGTGCCGGGCTGTTACCCGACGGCGGCGCAGCTGGCGCTGAAACCGTTGATCGAAAAACAGCTGCTGAATCTGGATCAGTGGCCGGTGATCAACGCCACCAGCGGCGTCAGCGGCGCCGGGCGCAAGGCCAGCATGACCACCAGCTTCTGCGAAGTGAGCCTGCAGCCGTACGGTATTTTCACTCATCGGCACCAGCCGGAGATCGCCGCGCACCTGGGCGTGCCGGTCATCTTTACGCCGCACCTGGGCAATTTCCCGCGCGGCATCCTTGAAACCATCACCTGCCGTCTGAAAGCCGGCGTGACCGCGCAGGACGTCGCGGCCGCCTATCATGCCGCCTATGACGACAAGCCGCTGGTGCGGCTGTACGACCAGGGCGTGCCGGCGCTGAAAGCGGTGGTGGGGCTGCCGTTCTGCGACATCGGTTTTGCGGTGCAGGGCGAGCATCTGATCGCCGTGGCGGTGGAAGACAATCTGCTGAAAGGCGCGGCGGCGCAGGCGGTGCAATGCCTGAATATCCGTTTCGGCTTCCCGGAAACCCAATCACTCCTTTAAACCAGCGTGAGTAAACAGCAATGAACCCGTTAATTATCAAGTTAGGTGGCGTGTTATTAGACAGTGAAGAAGCGCTGGAGCGTCTGTTTACCGCGTTGGACAGCTATCGGCAGCAGCACCAGCGCCCGCTGGTGATCGTGCACGGCGGCGGCTGCGTGGTGGACGAACTGATGAAGCAGCTCGCTTTGCCGGTGGTGAAAAAGAACGGCCTGCGGGTCACGCCGGCCGATCAGATCGACATCATCACCGGGGCGCTGGCCGGCACCGCCAACAAAACGCTGCTGGCGTGGGCGATTAAACACCAAATCAACGCCGTCGGCCTGAGCCTGGCGGACGGCGGCAGCGCGGTCGTGACCCCGCTCGATCCGGCATTGGGCCACGTCGGCAACGCGCAGCCCGGTTCGCCCGCGCTGCTCAATACCCTGCTGGACGCCGGCTACCTGCCGGTTGTCAGCTCCATCGGCATCACCGCCGAAGGGCAGTTAATGAATGTGAACGCCGATCAGGCGGCGACGGCGCTGGCGGCGACGCTGGGGGCGGACCTTATCCTGCTGTCGGACGTCAGCGGCATCCTCGACGGCAAGGGCCAACGCATTGCGGAAATGACGGCGCAAAAAGCGGAACAACTGATCGCGCAAGGCATCATCACCGATGGTATGGTGGTGAAGGTGAATGCGGCGCTCGACGCTGCCCGCACCCTCGGCCGCCCGGTGGATATCGCCAGCTGGCGCCATGCCGATCAGCTTCCTGCTTTGTTTAACGGCGTGTCGATTGGCACCCGGATCCTCGCTTAATTTTAGAATTAGAAAGGAATAGATCATGCAAAACCAAGGCATCAAAAAAATCGTTCTGGCGTACTCCGGCGGCCTGGATACCTCGGCCATCATTCCATGGCTGAAAGAGAACTACGGCGGCTGTGAAGTGGTGGCGTTCGTGGCGGACATCGGCCAGGAGCGCAGCGATCTGGAAGGCGTGGAGCAAAAAGCCCTGCAGTCCGGTGCCTCTGAATGTCACGTGGTCGATCTGCGTGAAGAATTTATCCGCGATTACGTTTATCCGGTGCTGCAGACCGGCGCCCTGTACGAGGGCAGCTACCTGCTGGGCACCTCGATGGCGCGGCCGATCATCGCCAAGGCGCAGGTCGAGCTGGCGTTGAAAGTGGGCGCAGACGCGCTGTGCCACGGCGCGACCGGCAAAGGCAACGATCAGGTGCGTTTCGAAACCACCTACACCGCGCTGGCGCCGCAGCTGAAAGTGGTAGCGCCGTGGCGCGAGTGGAACCTGCGTTCCCGTGAAGCGCTGCTGGATTACCTGAAAGAGCGCAATATCCCGACCACCGCATCGCTGGAGAAAATCTACAGCCGCGATGAGAACGCCTGGCACATCTCCACCGAAGGCGGCGTGTTGGAAAGCCCGTGGAACGCGCCAAACAAGGATTGCTGGGTATGGACCGTCGATCCGCAGGAAGCGCCGGACCAGCCTGAGCAGGTGACCGTTACCGTCGAGAAAGGCCGCGTCGTGGCGGTTAACGGTAAAGCGCTGTCGCCGTACCAGTGCCTGGAAACCCTGAACGCGCTGGGCGCCAAGCACGGCGTCGGCCGTATCGACATCGTGGAAAACCGTCTGGTGGGCATCAAATCCCGCGGCTGCTATGAGACCCCGGGGGGCACCATCATGGTGGCGGCGCTGCGCGCCATCGAGCAACTGGTGCTGGATCGCGATAGCTTCAAATGGCGCGAGCAGCTGGGCCTGGAGATGTCCTATGTGGTGTACGACGGCCGTTGGTTCGCGCCGCTGCGCCGCTCGCTGCAGGCCTCTGCCGAAGCATTGGCTGAAGAGGTGAACGGTGAAGTGGTGCTGCAGCTGTACAAAGGCCAGGTGACGGCGACCCAGAAAAAATCCGCCAACAGCCTGTACTCCGAAGAGTTCGCCACCTTCGGCGAAGACGAAGTTTACGATCACAGCCACGCGGGCGGCTTTATCCGCCTGTTCTCTCTGTCTTCACGCATCCGCGCGTTGAACGAGAAAAAGAATAAATAACCGATTGGCGTGACTCTGCAAGGGCGCAGCATGCTGCGCCCTTTCGCATAAAAATTCAGGAGTAAAGGTATGGCACTTTGGGGCGGACGGTTCACTCAGGCGGCGGATCAGCGGTTCAAGCAACTCAACGATTCGCTGCGGTTCGATTATCGCCTGGCGGAGCAAGATATCGTGGGCTCGGTGGCCTGGTCGAAGGCGCTGGTGACCGTTAACGTGTTGACGGCAACGGAGCAACAGCAACTGGAGCAGGCGCTGAATGCCTTGCTGACGGAAGTCCAAGCCGATCCTTTGGCGATCGTCCAAAGCGATGCCGAAGACATCCACAGCTGGGTGGAGCAGAAGCTGATCGAGAAGGTCGGCGATTTGGGCAAGAAGCTGCACACCGGCCGCAGCCGCAACGATCAGGTCGCGACCGATCTGAAGCTGTGGTGCAAACAGCAGATCGGCGATCTGCATCAGGCGATCGTCCAGCTGCAGCAGGCGCTGGTGGAGACCGCCGAAGCCAACCAGGATGCGGTGATGCCGGGGTATACCCATCTGCAACGCGCGCAGCCGGTGACTTTCGCGCACTGGTGCCTGGCCTATGTCGAGATGCTGGCGCGCGATGAAAGCCGCCTGCAGGATACCCTGAAACGGCTGGACGTCAGCCCGCTGGGCAGCGGCGCGCTGGCCGGCACCGCGTATCCTATCGATCGCGAGCAGCTGGCCGGCTGGCTGGGCTTCGCCTCGGCGACCCGCAACAGCCTGGACAGCGTATCCGATCGCGATCACGTGCTGGAGCTGCTGTCCAACGCCGCCATCAGCATGGTGCACCTGTCGCGCTTCGCCGAAGATCTGATCTTCTTCAACAGCGGCGAGGCGGCGTTTGTCGAGCTGTCTGACCGCGTGACCTCCGGCTCTTCGCTGATGCCGCAGAAGAAAAACCCGGACGCGCTGGAGCTGATCCGCGGCAAGTGCGGCCGCGTACAGGGCGCGCTGACCGGCATGATGATGACGCTGAAAGGCCTGCCGCTGGCGTACAACAAAGACATGCAGGAAGACAAAGAAGGGCTGTTCGACGCGCTCGACACTTGGATGGACTGCCTGCAGATGGCGGCGCTGGTGCTGGACGGCATTCAGGTGAAGCGCCCGCGCTGCCGGGAAGCGGCGGAGCAGGGTTATGCGAATGCCACCGAGCTGGCGGACTACCTGGTCGCCAAAGGCGTGCCGTTCCGCGAAGCGCACCATATCGTCGGTGAGGCGGTGGTAGAAGCCATTCGCCAGGGCAAACCGCTGGAAGCGCTGCCGCTGGCGGATTTGCAGCAGTTCAGCGCGACGATTGGCGACGATGTCTATCCGATCCTGGCGTTGCAATCCTGCCTGGACAAACGTGCGGCCAAAGGCGGCGTCGCGCCGCAGCAGGTGGCCGCGGCCATCGCCGCAGCGAAACAGCGTTTGGCTTGACGACGAGGGCGGCCTGGCGCCGCCCTTGAACCTTTACCCCGCCAGGCGTGCGCAGAGATAACGGTTCAGGCTCACGCCTTCTTCCATCGCGCCGATCGCCAGCCGGCGATGCTGTTCCGGCGTCATGCGTAGCACCAGTTTGCCGCTGAAATTTTTCTCCGCCAACGCCTGCGGCGGCGTTTCGCCTTGCGCCAGCATGTCGGCGATCGTTTCGCTCACCACTTTCTCGATACCCTCCAATGCGCCGGTACGCGTGGCGGCCAGCCAGGACAACGAGGGGAATTCGGCGCACAGCCCGACATATTCACGGTCTTGCGCTGACCAGGTGATGCGATAGGTATAGTGTTCATGCTTTTCCATGTTCTTCCTCCATTCTGGCCAGTGCGGCGATGACCTGCTTAACCTGATATGCCTTGGCCGCGCCGTTGTTGCCGCGTTGGATATTGATGCGCGGATCGCCTGGCCAGGGCATGCGATAAACGTGATGGCTGCTACCGTTTATGCGCGGCGGCCCAAACCATCGCACGCAGATTTTCGCTAACTCGGCGAATTTGATGCTGTTCTGCCGCTGTTGCAAATCAGCGATGTCATCCCTGATCTCGTTCATGTTGCCTCCATTTTAGTATTATTATTGATATCACTTCAATATCAAAGCATAAAAAATGAGCGCAGGAGGGCCGTGAGGCAAGAGGAGGGAGGAAAATCTGGAAAGCGCTGCGCAAAAAAACCGGGCCTGAAGGCCCGGTAGGTGTGAACGGAGAAGGAGGCGTTATTCGCCCGGACAGCGCTGACAGCGCTCGATTTCGGCCGTGCCGAGTTTGAGCTTCGCCTGCAGGTCGCGCAGCGCAGTGCGCAAGCCTTCTTCGATCACCGGATGATAGAACGGCATGTCCAGCATTTGATCGACGGTCATCTGCTGTTGGTGCGCCCAGGCTAACAGGTGCGCAATGTGTTCGGCGTCCGGGCCGATCATTTCCGCGCCGAGGAAACGGCCGGTGCCTTGCTCGCCGTAAACGTGCAGAACGCCCTTGTTGCGCAGCATCACCCGCGAGCGACCCTGATTCTCAAACGAGACCTTGCCCACTTCAAAACAGCCGCAGGCGCTGAACTTCTCGCTCAGCTCGCGGAAGGTCGAGCCGACCATGGCGATCTGCGGATCGGAGAACACCACCGAAATCGCGCTGCGGCGCAGACCCGGATTGATCTCCGGGAAGCTGCCGGCATTGGCGCCAGCGATGCGCGCCTGATCGCTGGCCTCATGCAACAGCGGCAGCTGGTTGCTGGCGTCGCCGGCGATAAAGATATGCGGCACGCTGGTTTGCATCGTCAGGCGGTCGGCCAGCGGCACGCCTCGAGCGTCGAGCTGCAGGCCGGTATTTTCGAGGCCCAGCCGATCGACGTTGGGGCGGCGGCCGGTGGCGGCCAGCACGTAGTCCACCAGGATCTCCTGCGACTGGCCCTGCAGATCCTGATAGCGGATAAATACGCGGTCGCCTTCGCGCTGCATCATCTCCACTTTCACGTCGGCGTCGAGGTAGAATTCTTCCCCCAGCGCCTTCGCAGCGTAATCGCGCACGGCGCTGTCGGTCAGCGGCCCGACGGCGCCGCCGATGCCGAAGACCTTGGTGTCGACGCCGAGGCGGTGCAGCGCTTGCCCCAGCTCCAGCCCGATCACGCCGGGGCCGAATACCGCCACGGACTGCGGCAAGTCATCCCAGTTGAACAGATCGTCGTTGACGATCAGGCGATCGCCCAGTTCATTCCACGGCGCCGGCCAACTGGGGCGAGAGCCGGTGGCGATCACGATGCGCTGCGCCACGATGCGCGTATGGTCATCGACCTGCAGCGTGTTGTCGTCGATAAAGCGGGCATAGCCCTGAATTTTGTCGGCGGCCGGGATCTCGTCCACGCCTTCCAGCACGAAGCCGACGAAACGATCGCGTTCGCGTTTGACGCGCGCCATCACCTCGCGTCCGTCGATACGCGTTTTGCCGGTTGGGTGCACGCCAAAGCCCGGCGCACGTTCGATTTGATGCACCGCTTCGGCGGCGGCGATCAGTAATTTGGATGGCATGCAGCCAACGCGCGCACAGGTGGTGCCGTACGGCCCGCCTTCAATCATCACCACGCTGGGGGTAGACAGTTTGGCCGCGCGATAGGCGCCGAGCCCTGCGGTGCCGCCGCCGATGACCGCGACATCAACGTTCAACAGTTTCATATCCGCTCCTGAAAGGTAAAAAAAGGGCGGGCCGTAGCCCGCCAAAGTTCACGTTGGCTTTGTTATTACTTATTAAGCTGACAGGAATGTTTCCAGATCGTCGCTGCCGCCGATGTGACGGCCGCCGATGAAGACCTGCGGCACCGTGGCGCGGCCGCTGACGGCGCGCAGGCTGACGGTGGTGGCGTCTTTGCCCAGCACGATCTCTTCATACTGAATGCCGCGCTCTTGCAGCATCTGCTTGGCTTTGGCGCAGAATGGGCAGCCCGGTTTGGTGAACAGGGAGACCGATTCCTGCACTTTGAATTCCGGCGCCAGGTATTTCAGCATGGTGTCGGCGTCGGACACTTCAAACGGGTCGCCCGGCTTGTTCGGCTCAACAAACATTTTCTCGACCACGCCGTTGCGTACCAGCATCGAGTAGCGCCATGAGCGAGGGCCAAAGCCCAGATCCGCTTTCTCGACCAGCATGTTCATGCCTTTGGTGAATTCACCGTTGCCGTCCGGCACGAAGGTGATGTTTTCCGCATGTTGGTCGGCTTTCCAGGCGTTCATGACGAAGGTGTCGTTCACGGAGACGCAAAGAATGCTGTCGACGCCGTGCTGCTTGAATACGCTGGACAGTTCGTTGTAGCGCGGCAGGTGGCTCGAAGAACAGGTCGGCGTGAACGCGCCCGGCAGCGAGAAAACAATGACGGTTTTGTTTTTGAACAGGTCATCAGTGGTCACATCAATCCATTGGTCGCCCTGACGGGTGTGGAAAGTAACCTGAGGAACTTTCTTGCCTTCTTGACTGGTAAACATTGATTAACCCCTTAATTAGGAAAAGTAATTTTTAGCATTTAGCGCGATATCGCTTCGTTGGGACACATTATTGTCGCTGGGACTTGATAGATCTAATCGCTCATTGCTATCTTATCTATCGCCATGAGCTATCATGGAATGGAGGGAAACAATGAATATTCGTGATTTAGAGTATCTGGTCGCCTTGGCCGAGCACCGGCACTTCCGCCGCGCGGCCGATTCATGCCATGTAAGCCAACCCACGCTGAGCGGGCAGATCCGCAAGCTGGAAGACGAGTTGGGCGTCATGCTGCTCGAACGCACCAGCCGCAAGGTGCTGTTCACCCAGGCGGGTCTGTTGCTGGTGGAGCAGGCGCGTACCGTGCTGCGAGAAGTGAAAGTATTGAAGGAGATGGCCAGCCAGCAGGGCGAAGCCATGTCCGGACCGTTGCACATCGGCCTGATCCCGACCGTGGGGCCTTATCTGCTGCCGCAGATCATCCCGACGCTGCACAAAACGTTCCCGAAACTGGAAATGTACCTGCACGAAGCGCAAACCCATCAGCTGCTGGCGCAACTCGACAGCGGCAAACTGGACTGCGCCATTCTGGCATTGGTTAAGGAAACCGAGGCGTTTATCGAAGTGCCTTTGTTCGATGAACCGATGAAGCTGGCGGTGTACTCCGATCACCCGTGGGCGCAGCGCGAGCGCGTGCCGATGCCGGATTTGGCGGGTGAGAAACTGCTGATGCTGGAGGATGGCCACTGCCTGCGCGATCAGGCGATGGGCTTCTGCTTCCAGGCGGGCGCGGACGAAGATACCCACTTCCGCGCCACCAGTCTGGAAACGCTGCGCAATATGGTCGCGGCCGGCAGCGGCATTACCCTGCTGCCGTCACTGGCGGTACCGCCGCAGCGCGAACGCGACGGCGTCTGCTATCTGGATTGCTACAAGCCGGAGCCGAAGCGCACCATCGCGCTGGTGTACCGCCCCGGCTCCCCTTTGCGCAGCCGTTATGAGCAACTGGCCGAGGCGATCCGCGAACACATGCAGGGCTACATCGACAGCGCGTTAAAACAGGCGGTTTAAGCCGTTTAGCGCCGCCACCCGGTAGGCTTCGGCCATGGTCGGATAGTTGAAGGTCGTATTAACGAAATACTCGATAGTATTGCCTTCACCTTTCTGTTCCATGATCGCCTGGCCGATGTGGATGATCTCCGCCGCACGCTCGCCGAAGCAGTGGATCCCAAGGATCTGCAGGGTGTCGCGATGGAACAGGATCTTCAGGCTGCCGACGTTCATCCCGGCTATCTGCGCGCGCGCCAGATGCTTGAACTGGGCGCGGCCCACTTCATACGGCACCTTCATCGCGGTCAGTTCCTGCTCGGTTTTGCCGACGGAGCTGATTTCCGGAATGGTGTAGATGCCGGTCGGGATATCTTCGATTAAGTGACCGCTGGCTTCGCCGGAGGCGATCGCTTGCGCGGCGATGCGGCCCTGATCGTAGGCGGCGGAAGCCAGGCTCGGATAGCCGATCACGTCACCGACCGCATAAATGTGCGACAGCGCGGTTTGATACATGCTGTTTACTTTCAGCAGCCCGCGGCTGTCCGACTCCAGGCCGACGTTCTCCAACCCCAGCGAATCGGTGTTGCCGGTACGGCCGTTGGCGTACAGCAGGCAGTCCGCTTTCACCTTCTTGCCGGACTTCAGGTGCACGATCACGCCGTCTTCGGTGCCTTCGATCTTCTCGAATTCTTCGTTGTGGCGGATCACCACGCCGTTGTTCCAGAAGTGGTAAGAGAGCGAATCCGACATCTCCTGATCGAGGAACGCCAGCAGACGATCGCGGGTGTTGATCAGATCGACCTTGACGTTTAGGCCGCGGAAGATGGACGCATACTCGCAGCCGATCACCCCGGCGCCGTAAATGATCACGTGGCGCGGCTCATGGCTCAGCTCGAGAATGGAATCGCTGTCGTAGATGCGCGGATGGTTGAAGTCGACGCTGGCCGGATGGTAAGGACGCGAGCCGCAGGCGATCACGATGTGATCGGCGCGGATGGTGTCCTGGGTGCCGTCCATGTAGCTGACGCTGACGGTGTTGGCGTCGATGAAGCGCGCGTCGCCGGCGAACAGTTTGCACTGGTTCCGCTCATAGAACCCTTGGCGCATTCGGGTCTGCTGGCTGATGACGTTATCGGCGTGGCGTAAAATGTCAGGGAAGGTCGCGCTGAGCGTGCGCGAGTTGTTGTAAAGCGGGTTCTGGTTGAATTCGATAATGCGGCTGACGGCGTGGCGGAGGGCTTTGGAGGGGATGGTGCCCCAATGGGTACATCCGCCGCCTACGTTATTGTACCGTTCGATAACGGCCACGCGGGCGCCTTGTTTCACCAGCCCCATGGCGGCACCTTCACCACCAGGGCCCGAGCCAATCACAATGGCATCAAATTGATAGTGCTGTTGCATGTAGGAGAGACCTGTTTTTTTATACAAGATTACAACGGTATCTTAACATCATAGCGCTGCTCACCCAATCACCATTAGGCTTTTTGAGTCAAAGCACAATCGGCTCAGGGCGGAAGTGTGATAGAGCGCGTTAGTATAAATGCTGTTGCAATAAAATTTGCTATATTGCCGAGTCTAGGGCGTTAGACTGAGAAAATGGAACCTATCCGGATATGCATATGGGCGTCAGAGCACAACAAAAAGAACGGACTCGTCGTTCCCTGATCGAAGCCGCTTTCAGCCAGCTGAGCGCCGAACGCAGCTTCGCCAGTCTGAGCCTGCGGGAAGTTTCACGCGAGGCGGGCATCGCGCCCACGTCGTTTTATCGCCATTTCCGCGATGTGGACGAGTTGGGGCTGACCATGGTGGATGAAAGCGGCCTGATGCTGCGTCAGTTGATGCGCCAGGCGCGCCAACGCATCGCCAAGGGCGGCAGCGTGATCCGCACCTCGGTGTCCACCTTTATGGAGTTTATCGGCAACAACCCGAACGCCTTCCGCCTGCTGCTGCGCGAGCGCTCCGGCACGTCGGCGGCATTCCGTGCGGCGGTGGCGCGCGAGATCCAGCATTTCATCGCCGAACTGGCGGATTACCTCGAGTTGGAAAATCACATGCCGCGCAGCTTTACCGAAGCGCAGGCGGAAGCGATGGTCACCATCGTGTTCAGCGCCGGCG
Organism: Serratia sp. ME47; assembly: GCF_903970925.1. Classification (NCBI taxonomy): domain Bacteria; kingdom Pseudomonadati; phylum Pseudomonadota; class Gammaproteobacteria; order Enterobacterales; family Yersiniaceae; genus Serratia; species Serratia sp. ME47. The sequence continues at coordinate 115,263 of NZ_CAJCKE010000016.1, forward strand.
CGGAAGCGCTGGATATCGACGTCGAGCAGCGGCAGCAGCTGGAAGAACGGCTGGTGCTGCAACTGCGGATGATCTCCAAAGGGGCGTATTACTGGTATCGTCGCGAACAAGAAAAAGCTTCTGTGTCCCACGTATAAAAAAGGTAAAAAATGATGGAAAAACCAGGCCGTGAAAATGGCACCTTACTGCTGGCGTTGATTGCCGGCCTTTCGATCAACGGTTCCTTTGCCGCGCTGTTCAGCTCGGTGGTGCCGTTTTCGATCTTCCCGCTGATCGCGTTGGTGCTGGCGGTGTACTGCCTGCATCAGCGTTACCTGAACCGCGCCATGCCGGACGGCATGCCGAAGCTGGCGGCGGCCTGTTTCCTGCTGGGGCTGTTGCTGTACAGCGCCATCGTGCGCGCCGAGTATCCGCAGATCGGCTCCAACTTCCTGCCGTCGGTGATCTGCGTGGCGCTGGTGCTGTGGATCGGCATGAAACTGAAGGCGCGCAAGGCGCCGGATGCGCCGACTCAAGAATCGTAATGAAACGGGGCGCCATCACGGCGCCCCTGTCATATCAGCGGTGCTTTTCCAGCAACACGCCGCATTCCATGTGATGGGTATAAGGGAACTGATCGAACAGCGCCAGACGGCTGACCCGGTGGGTGGCCTGCAGCGTTTCCAGGTTGGCGCACAACGTTTCCGGATTGCATGAAATATACAGAATGCGCGGGTAAGCCTGCACCATCTTCACCGTTTCATCGTCCAGCCCGCTGCGCGGCGGATCGACGAAAATCGTCTCGCAGTTGTAGCCGCTCAGATCGATGCCTTTTAACCGGTTGAATTCGCGTACTCCGTTCATCGCCTGAGTGAAGTCTTCCGCCGCCATGCGGATGATCTGCACATTGTCGATATGGTTGGCGGCGATGTTGTACTGCGCCGCCGCCACCGACGGTTTGGCGATCTCGGTCGCCAGCACGCGCTCGAAATTGCGCGCCAGCGCCAGCGAGAAGTTGCCATTGCCACAGTACAGCTCCAGCAAATCGCCTTTGGAACCGGCGGTGACCGCCAACGCCCACTCCAGCATCTGCACGTTCATGGCCGCGTTGGGCTGAGTGAAACTGTTTTCCACCTGGCGATAAATCATGTCGCGGCCGGCGACCGGTAGCAGTTCGTCAACATAATCCTGGTCGAGCATGATCTTGGTCTTCGACGCTCGGCCGATCAGCTGCAGGTCGAAACCCTGCGCGCGCAGCTCGTCGCGCAACTGCTCGGCGCGCTGTTGCCAAACGTCATCCAGCTTGCGGTGATACAGCAGCGAAGCGATGATTTTGCCGCTTCGCGTCGACAGATAATCTATCTGGAACAGCTTGTGGCGCAGGATCGGCTCCGGTTTCAGCGCGGCGATCAGGGCGGTCATCAGGCGGTTGATCAGCTCGCTGGCCGCCGGGAACTGATCGACGCGAATACGCTGCTTGGTCTGCTGATCGAACATGATGTGATACATGTCGTCTGCGTCATGCCAGATGCGGAATTCGGCGCGCATGCGGTAGTGGTCGACTGGCGAGCGGAACACTTCCGGCTCGGGCGCCGCGAACGGTGACATCAACGTCTTCAGGCGGGCGACTTTCTCCGCCAGTTGGTCATCGTAACGTTCAATAGGCAAATTCTCGGGCGTCATGTGTTTCTTCTCGTCAGGCAAATTTGATCAGCGGGGATTGTAGGGAATCAGCCCGTGAAGTCCAGTTTTGTCGCGTTTATTATTTGTAACATTAATGGCAGTCTAGACATCTATTTTCATTGATCGTAGCATTGCCGTCCGGCCTCAAGCAGCGAGTGAAAAGGGAATCCGGTGTGAATCCGGAGCTGACGCGCAGCGGTAAGGGGAAGTCACGGCGATAGCGTTTCGACGCAGACACTGTCCACTGCAGGATGGGAAGTCATCGCCCGTTGCCGGTCGCGCCCTGCGGCCCGCAAATCCCAAGCCCGAAGACCTGCCGGTGTTACGTCGCAATGTCCGTGGCCGTCGCGAACTACCGGCCATGATCCTGCGGCATCCGCCAATTAAGTTTGGATGCTTTTCTCATGACAATTACAAAAAATACGCTGCTGGCGGTGGTCTCTTCCGTCACGGCTTTTTCTGGATGGGCGCAAGACAACACCACAGCCACGAATGGCGATAACCTGGTGGTTACCGCCAACCGTTTCCCGCAGCCGGTTTCTTCCGTGCTGGCGCCGACCACCATCGTCACCCGTAACGATATCGATCGTTGGCAGGCCAAGAGCCTGACCGACGTGATGCGCCGTTTGCCGGGCGTGGACGTTGGCCAAAACGGCGGGTTGGGGCAAAAGAGCTCGCTGTTTATTCGCGGCACCAACTCCAGCCACGTGCTGGTGCTAATTGACGGCATTCGCCTTAATCAGGCGGGCGTCAGCGGCTCTTCTGACCTTAGCCAAATCCCGATTTCGTTGGTGCAGAAAGTCGAATACATCCGCGGCCCGCGCTCGGCGGTGTACGGCTCCGATGCCATCGGCGGCGTGGTCAACATTATTACCACCCGCGAAAAGAACGGTACTACGCTCTCAGCCGGCGTCGGCTCCAACGGCTATCAATCCTATGACGCGTCGACTCAACAGCAGTTGGGCGACAGCACCGTGGCGACGGTGGCGGGTGACTACACCTACACCAAAGGGTATGACGTGGTGGCCTACGGCAGCACCGGCATGCAAAGCCAACAGGATCGCGATGGCTTTATGAGTAAGTCGCTGTATGGTGCGCTTGAGCACCAGTTCAGCGAATCGGTCAGCGGTTTTGTGCGCGGGTATGGTTACGACAACCGCACGGCGTATGATAGTTATTATTCCTCACCGACCAGCCCTCTGCTGGATACGCGCAAACTGTATAGCCAAACCTGGGATACCGGATTGCGCTATAAAGAAGGCATTTACGCAACACAAGTAATTGGCAGCTACAGCCATAGCAAGGATTACGATTACGATCCTCGCCTCGGCATGCATGACAGCTCGGCCAGCCTGGTGGATTCCGAACAGTACAACCTGCAGTGGGGCAATACGCTGCAGGTTGGACAGGGTACCGTAAGCTCTGGCGTCGACTGGCAGCAACAGAAAATCAAACCGGATTCCACCACCGTGAAGGGTGAAAAAAGCCAACGTGATGCAGGCATCTATCTGACTGCGCAGCAACTGGTTGGCCCGGTAACGTTGGAAGGTGCGGTTCGAGGTGACGATCATTCCGAGTTTGGCTGGCATGGCACCTGGCAAACCAGCGCGGCCTGGGAATTCGTCGAGGGATACCGTTTTATCGCATCGTATGGCACGGCGTTCAAAGCACCGAATATGGGCCAGCTATACGGCAACTTCGGTAACAACACCGATCTGAAACCGGAAGAAAGCAAGCAGTGGGAAGGTGGCTTTGAAGGGCTGACCGGCCCGGTGACCTGGCGCATCTCCGGTTATCGCAACGACATCGACAATTTGATCGATTCCACGGGGGAAACCAACTACGTCTATTACAACGTGGGTAAGGCGACCATCAAAGGGATTGAAGCTACGGCCTCGTTTGATACCGGCCCGTTGACGCATCAGATTGGTTATGACTATGTCGACCCTCGCAACGCCAAGACCAATGAAGTGCTGCTGCGGCGCGCCAAGCAGCAGGTGAAATATGAGCTGGACTGGCAGCTGTATGACTTTGACTGGGCGGTGACTTATCAATATCTGGGTCAACGTTATGACAAGGATTACAGTACCTATCCGGAACAAAGCGTTAAACTTGGCGGCGTGAGTCTGTGGGATCTCGCAGTTTCGTATCCGGTCACATCTCATCTGACAGTTCGTGGTAGAATTGCCAACCTGTTTGATAAAGATTATGAGACGGCCTATGGCTACGCTACTCCAGGAAGAGAATACTACCTCACTGGAAGCTATACCTTCTAACAGCACCGCCACACCTCGCCCGACGGTGCTGGTTTTCGATTCCGGCGTCGGCGGGCTGTCGGTGTATCAGGAGATTCGGCAGTTGCTGCCGGATCTCCACTATATATACGCGTTCGACAACGTGGCGTTCCCCTACGGCGAGAAGTCCGAAGAGTTTATCGTTGAGCGCGTGCTGGAGATTGTCGGCGCGGTGCAGCAGCGTCATCCTCTGGCGATTGTCGTCATTGCCTGCAACACCGCCAGCACCGTTTCCTTGCCGGCCCTGCGCGAGCGTTTCAGTTTCCCTGTCGTGGGCGTGGTGCCCGCCATCAAACCGGCGGCCCGTCTTACCGTCAACGGCATTGTCGGCCTGTTGGCGACCCGCGGCACCGTACAGCGCAGCTACACCCATGAGTTGATTTCCCGTTTCGCCACCGACTGCAAGATTGAACTGCTGGGCTCTTCAGAACTGGTGGAGCTGGCGGAAGCCAAGCTGCATGGCGAAGCCGTGCCGCTACCGGTGCTGAAGAAGATCCTGCATCCGTGGCTGAGCATGCGCGAGCCGCCGGATACGGTCGTTCTGGGCTGCACCCATTTCCCTCTTTTAGCTGAAGAGCTGATGCAGGTGTTGCCGGAAGGCACCCGATTGGTGGATTCCGGCGCGGCGATTGCCCGTCGCACCGCCTGGCTCATCTCTACGCAGGAAAATCTGGTCTCGAGCCAGGAAGAGAATCTGGCGTATTGCATGACGTTAAATGAAGATACTGACGCTTTATTGCCCGTTTTGCAGGGCTATGGCTTTAAATCGTTGAAAAAACTGCCGCTTTAACGGTGTTTTGGTTAAACATTCAACGGTCGGAAAAAATATTGAAAATAGGGGTTGCGGCCCGCCGAGAACTCCCTATAATGCGCCTCCACTGACCGGGAACAACGACTGACAAGCCGCCGGGTCAGCGAGAAGAAAGCGAAATAAACGCTTGACTCTCCGGGTGAAAAGCGTAATATACGCAGCCC